>NZ_JBNCAN010000002.1:0-223792 GCF_049808615.1 Halomonas sp. GXIMD04776
CGGGCCATCGATCATGACCAGTCCGGCAGCATGGAACGCAAGAAAAGAGAAGGCTATTTCTAGCCGTCTACGCGACAGATTAAAGGAAAACGCCAATGGCTCACCAATCCAGCCTGATCGCCGAGGATATCGACGCCTATCTCACGATGCAGGAGAACAAGGACCTGTTGCGCTTCATCACCTGCGGCAGCGTGGACGACGGCAAGTCGACCCTGATCGGCCGGCTGCTGCACGACTCCAAGATGATCTACGAGGACCAGCTCGCCGCGATTGCCCGAGACTCGAAGAAGAGCGGCACCACCGGCGACAATGTCGATCTGGCGCTGCTGGTGGACGGCCTGCAGTCCGAACGCGAGCAGGGCATCACCATCGACGTGGCCTACCGCTATTTCTCCACGGACAAGCGCAAGTTCATCATCGCCGACACCCCGGGCCACGAGCAGTACACCCGCAACATGGCCACCGGCGCCTCCACCGCGAGCCTCGCGGTGATCCTGATCGACGCGCGCTACGGCGTCCAGACTCAGACCCGCCGGCACAGCTTCATTTGTGATCTGCTGGGCATCCAGCACCTGGTGATCGCGGTCAACAAGATGGATCTGGTCGATTTCTCCCAGGCGCGCTTCGACGAGATCGTCGCCGATTACCGTGACTTTGCCGACAACCTCAGCGCCCGGGACATCCGCTTCATTCCGCTGTCGGCCCTGACCGGCGACAACGTCGTCAACAAGAGCGAGCATACCCCTTGGTATTTCGTCGGCGACTATCAGAAAGAACCACTTCTCACGCTACTCGAAACCGTCGAGATCGCCCGCGATCAGAACCTCAGCGATCTGCGCTTGCCGGTGCAGTACGTCAACCGCCCGCACCTCGATTTTCGTGGCTACTGCGGCACCCTGGCCGCCGGCACGCTGCGTCCAGGGCAGGCGGTCAAGGCGCTGACCTCGGGGCAGGCCACCACCCTGGAGCGCATCGTCACCTTCGATGGCGATCTGGAACTGGCCACTCCGGGCCAGGCGATCACCGTCACCTTGAACGACGAGATCGATGTTTCCCGAGGCGATTGGCTGGTGGATGCAGAGGCGCAGGTGACGCTGTGCGATACCATCGAGGCGGATATCGTCTGGATGCACGAGACACCGCTGGAGCTCGGCAAGCGCTTTGATTTCAAGCTGGCCACTCGGGAGCTGGCGGGGCAGGTGAGTGCCATCGACTACCAGATCGATGTCAATACGCTGGCGCATAGGAACGCCGATCATCTGGACCTGAACGCCATCGGTCGTTGCCGGGTGGAATTCACCGCGCCGCTGCCGCTGGACGACTACCGCCGGAGCCCGGGCACCGGCAGCTTCATCGTCATCGACCGGCTAAGCAACGTGACCGTGGGTGCCGGAATGATTCATCGGACGCCGGATACCGAACTGCCTTACGAATATCGCAACCACGACAGCAAGGCCGATGTGGTATGGAATCGAACGAGCATCACCCCAAGCATGCGGGCGCGAGTCTCGGGTCATAGTGGCAAGTGCATCTGGTTTACCGGGCTTTCAGGTTCCGGCAAGTCGACCCTGGCCAATGCCCTGGAAGTGGAGCTCAATCGTCGCGGCTATCACACCATGCTGCTGGATGGGGACAACATCCGTCATGGCTTGTGCCGGGATCTGGGCATGAGTGAGGCGGATCGTGCCGAGAATATCCGCCGTGTCGGCGAGCTTGCCAAGCTGTTCTGTGATGCCAGCATCATCGTGATCACCGCCTTCATCTCGCCGTTTCGCAGTGACCGGGACAACGCCCGGCGGCTGTTTGATGACAATGGCTTCATCGAGATACACGTCGATACGCCACTGGACATCTGCGAACAGCGCGATCCCAAAGGCCTTTATCAAAAGGCCCGCCAGGGGAAGATCAAGGATTTTACGGGGATCAATAGCCCTTATGAGGTGCCCAAGGCCGCAGAGGCGACAGTGAACACCGCGACCCAGAATCCCAACGACATCATCAGCCAGCTCGTCAGGCAGTTTTTCTAGGCGCGGTCTCTGGCCTTGATCCTGTAGGCAGGCGGTTCGTGGTGAAGCGTTATAAGCATCAAATCAGAGGTTACTGGTCAGGCAGCTAAAAAATATTTACTTTAAGCTATAAAGAAGCGTTTTTTATTTCCAAAATAGAATATGTCTTCGTTGTTCCGGAACCCATTACCATGACCTCTGATATCGCTATGCCGAATGTTGCCATCTCATCCGCCAGGAGTAGTGCCAAATTGCAGTTGCTGCGGGATTTTCCGCGGGGACAGGTGTGTCTGGTGGGTGCCGGACCAGGGGATCCTGACCTGCTGACCCTCAAGGCGCTCAAGCGCCTGCAGGTCGCTGACACCATCCTGCACGACCGGCTGGTCAGCGAGGAAATACTGGCACTGGCCAACCCTAGGGCGCAGCGCCTGTATGTCGGCAAGGCACGCTCCCAGCATAGCTTGCCCCAGGAAAGCATCAATCAAGCACTGGTCGATTGGGCGCGTCAGGGCAAGCGGGTGGTGCGCTTGAAAGGCGGCGATCCCTTCATCTTTGGTCGTGGCGGTGAAGAACTCGAGACGTTGGCACACGCCCAGGTCGCTTTCGAGGTCGTGCCTGGAGTGACGGCTGCCTCGGGCTGCGCCGCCTACGCGGGTATTCCCCTGACCCATCGCGACCATGCCCAGTCGGTGCGTTTCGTCACCGGGCATCTCAGCAACGGTAGCTGCAATCTCGATTGGGAGACTCTGGCGCGACCTGGCCAGACGCTGGTGTTCTACATGGGCTTGGGCAGCCTCGACGAGATTCGTCGCGGGCTCCAGGCACATGGTTTATTCGGCGATACGCCACTGGCGCTGATCGAGCAAGGCACCACGGCTCGCCAAAAGGTCCATGTCGGCACGCTCGCCACCTTGCCTTCCAGCCTGGAACGTGACCAGGTACGCCCACCGACACTGATCATCGTGGGTAGCGTAGTGTCGCTGCAGGCGCGGCTTGCCTGGTTCACCGGCGATAGCGCTGCCAGCCAAGGCTGGCAGCATGGCAAACATCCTACTCCAATGGATAACGCCCACAGCGCCTGATGACGTGCTATTGGTCATATTGTGATCAATTGGTGCTTACGTCACGAAAGCGCGCATTGACGAAGCAATAGATGCCATAGCCGACCAATCCCAGGGCGACGATGCCCAGCAACCAAGGACCGAAAGGTTGGCCAGCCAAAGTGTTGAGCGCCCCGCCCAGACCCTGCGCCTCGCTTGGGTCTGTTTGCCAGGCAGCGACACACAAGAAGCCACCGATGATGATGAAGACCACGCCACGCGCCGACAGACCCCAGCGAGTGGCGCCTTCGGCCAGTTTACGCTGAGTCTCGTTCATCTCGATCATGTGCCAATTCTTGAGGTAGGAGCGCTTCACGGCACGCACGATCTGACGAATGCCAACACCCATGAAGACGATGCCCACGGCGAATATCAGATAGATGCCGCCCGGGTTGCTCATCATCTTGGCGGTGCGATCCTGGGTCGAGCTGCCGTCCCCCGATGACGCGAAAGCGTTGAGCAGTAGATCGATGCAATAGATCCCCAAGCTCGCGTAGACCAGGCCACTAATGACGAAACCGAGCCGTACCGCGATACCCTTGAATCCGCTGCCCGCATCCTCGGTATCGTAAAAGGCCTGCACGATTCGCCATAGGGTATAGGCGAACAGCCCAAACGCCATCAGCCCGAGCAAGATACTACCAAAGGGTTGACCAGCAATCTGGGTGATTGCTTCCTTGGTGCCGATATTCTTGCCCCCCAGCCCAAAAGCGGCCATGGAAGCAAGCACGCCAACGATCAGATAAACGACTCCCTTGGCGGCATAACCGCACCGAGCCAGGAGGGCAATCGCATTTTCATTAGTGGAAGCGGCCGATTTCACAAGAACTCCATTTTATATGAGTCATTTATAGAAAGGCTAATAAAGCCTGTGCAGGCTAAATAGCAACGTCCATTTTCCTGTTCTCTATGATAAAGCCTACAGCAAAGGATAGCTGAGAGACTACTTGATGCCAGCGATTCCAGCAGGATGATCCAATCTGGAGGAAGTCAATGCTGCGTGAACAACTGCTTAAATCTTATAGCATTACGATATTGGCCTGCTTTGATTGCCGCCCGATGAGGTCGAGCGCTCCATGGGAAGCAACGAATCATGCTTTGATGCCATGGATTATGTACAGGTAAAAAATGAGTAATAACTTTTGGCGATTGAAGAGAATAAATGTATGCAATGACGAGACAAACAGCAGAGTCAATGTGGTCTTCTAATAGTCGGGTCCCGCGTGATTAATCACGCGGGACCCGACAGGTAGGGAAGAAGGTATTAGGTAGCCGAAACAATAAATTTACGTCATTAGTCAATAAGTGTAATTGGCGTATGAAATGCCTCGTTACCCTATTTTTCCAGCGCGTTCGCTTGGGTAACCTTGCAAGAAGTGGGTTTAGGTTCTGAATTCGGGGATTTGGGATAAATAGGGTTAAATAAGATGAAAATTGTCATGTGCTTGGGAGGGGTAGTCATCTTCCTCGGTCTCGTATTGGCATTTGTCAATTCCGGCGCTGAAGCCACCATACCATTGACCCCGCAACAAGAAAGATATTGCCAGGCGGTAAACGAATGGCGAATGCAGGATATGTTCGATGCACCCGAGTGGTCGCGTACCGGTCATCCCGATCGCCAAAACCTTTACGATAAGTGGTGTCAATAAACGGTGTGGGAGGCTCAGGGCGGCCAAGTCATTATGATAGGCAGTTCTGAAGAGACAAAGAAACCGTACTGGTGCGGATGGGGAGACTCGAACTCCCACGCCTTGCGGCACTAGAACCTAAATCTAGCGTGTCTACCAATTCCACCACATCCGCTGCGGGCAAGAACCGTGAGTATTGTACGGACGCCTAGTGCCAAGTCAATCCGGTATCTGAATTTCTACGGCAACGACAGTATATCGATGACGGCATATAAATGACTGCATAAAAATGAAAGGCGCTGCCACGCTATTCTGCAAAGGTAAAAACCTCACCATTAGATCGATGCTGCGCGCGGATCTCGCGCTGCGACACTTGTTGTCAGGACATTGTGCTTTTTGCTTGGCGCAAGCGGCTCTCCACCAACCCTGGTGCGATGACTGCTTCACGACACTCCCATGGAACCAACATTCTTGCCGTCAGTGCGCGGAGCCTCTGGCCGATGTTGCTCTGCCCTTGTGTGGTCGCTGCCTGAAAACCCCGCCGTCTTATGATGTTGCACGAGTGGGATTGCGCTACGAAGGGGCAGTGGCGGCATTGGTACAACGCTTCAAGTTTGCCGGGGAGCCCCGCGCTGGAGCGTTACTTGTCGACTTGATGCTCGCCTCCCTGAGTCGACTACCCCGTGAAGAATGTCCCGAGATGTTAATCGCAGTGCCGCGCCATCCTGTACGGGCCAAGGAGTTCGGCTTCGATCAGGCGGTGTGGCTGGCGCAGCAATTGGCGAGACGATTGGAAATACCTTGTCTGATGGCAAGACGTATTCGATGTACCCCGACTCAGCGAGGGCTTGATCGTCGCGCACGTTTGCGCAATGTGCAGGATGCGTTCGGCCTTGAGGCTGCTTTGCCGGCGCATGTCGCTGTTGTTGATGACATCATGACCACGGGCGCTTCACTGGATGCCTTGGCCGAGACCTGTCGCAAGGCCGGTGCCATTCATGTCGAGGCCTGGGCGGCAGCACGTACGCCGCTATGAACCCCTTGATCTGTTAGCATGAGGGCCATTTCAATCTGAGGAACGGAACGATCATGGTCGTTGCCAACCAGCATCCATTTAATAGTCTAATGCCTGCGCGCATCGTCGATGCGATCGAGAGCCTCGGTATTTGGGTGTCCGGTGAACCCTTTGCGCTGAACAGTTATGAAAACCGCGTCTTCATGCTCAGTGACGATGAACGGCAACGTTGGATTGCGAAGTTCTATCGTCCCGATCGCTGGAGCGAGGCGCAATTGCGTGAAGAGCACGTCTTTCTGGATGAGCTGAAAACGGCGGGAGTCGCTGTCGCGGCACCTTGGCGGGACAGCCGAGGTGACAGCCTGCATCGGGCCAACGGCTTTTATTTTGCACTTTTCCCTCATGTCCCGGGGCAGGCTCCGGAGCTGGACAATCCTGGCCATCTGTTTGCCCTGGGCGAGTTGATTGGTCGTCTACATGCGGTGTCGAGTCGTCATGCGTTTGCCGCCCGCCCGGTAATGGAACCGCTTGCCCTCGCGGCAAGCAGCCGTGAGGACGTGCTGGCAGGCAACTGGCTCAACCGCCGCCAGCGACGGGCCTACGCTCGGGTAAGCGAGTCGCTGCAGCAGTCGCTGTCACACCAGGTATGGCCTGACCAAGCGGCCATTCGTGTGCACGGTGATTGCCATTTGGGCAATATTCTGGGCCGCGACGACGACTTCACGCTGGTCGACTTCGATGATTGTATGATGGCCCCCGCGGTTCAGGATCTATGGATGATGCTGACTGCGCAGAATGACTCGGAACTGCGTCTGCAACTCAGCGAACTACTCGAGGGTTACGAGGAGCATATGCCTTTTGACCGATGTCAGCTGGAGTGGATCGAGCCGCTGCGTACGCTACGCCTGATGCGCTACAGTGCCTGGTTGGTAGCACGATGGCAGGACCCTGCATTCCCGCGTGCTTTTCCCTGGGTCGCCAGTGAAGATTACTGGGACCAGCATATCCGCATACTGGAACAACAGCGTTTGGCGCTGGATAACCCCCAATGGCTAGCCTGAGTGGCGTATTTTGACAGGTAACCTCGCAACGGTGGCATCACCGTTGCGAGGAGGCTGCAGAGGGGTTACTGGGAATTCATATCTGGATTGGGGCGATCAGCGGGCACTGGGTTGGCGATACCTTCACCGTCTACCTGGCGACGCTGACGGTTGAGTTCTTCCGAGGGATTATCCTGAGCGCTGATGCTAGTGGCCTCACTAACATTCAATTGGAAATGATGATCGGGATCGATGACGGCCTTGCGACACTGGCCATCCTGCTCGTTCGTGCAGACATCAAGGCCGAAATCACCGTCGCGTTCGAAGGCTGCAGCGGAGAGTTCGCCACTATAAATGGCCGGGGAATCATCCTCGGCATCGATGCAGGTGACCGATTCGGTGGTGAGTCGGACGCGCCGATCGTTCAGACGTGCATTGGCGGTAATCAAACAGTAATGGGGGAGAGGCTGTGTGGAATCGGCCTCATCTCTGGTCACCGGCCGCAGCAGGACATCCGTCATGGCTTTTTCATTATCGCTCAAAGTGACTTGGTCTATCACCTGAACATCGATGCGCATATCAGCGGGTAGGTCGAGGGTCGCTTGCGCGGCCAAGACGGGCAACGCTATTCCAGTCAGGCAAAAACAGACGATTTTTTTCAACATGTCGATCGTTCTCGTCGAGGGGGTTGAGATCCCGTCCAGGACGGTAAATGAGTGATGGGCACTTTAGCATAGGCGCTGTGGGGCTGGTACACGCCGGCTGTGACAGGTTGTCGCTTGCGGTGAGCAGGCAGGCCACTGCATCGACGCTGCACAAGCAATCCGACTGCGCTAGAATCCATCGCTGAACCGATATCCAATGTATACCGCTAAAGCCCCAGGGCGACAACGCAGCAGGCCGAATCGATGACTGAAGAACTCGCCAACCATTTTCGCAAAATCATAGCCGGTCTCGGTGAAGACCCGGAGCGGGAAGGCCTGCGCGATACGCCAATGCGTGCCGCCAAGGCAATGCAATTCCTCACCCATGGTTATACCCAGACGCTCGAAGAGCTGGTCAATGGTGCGGTCTTTGCTTCCAATACCGACGAGATGGTGCTAGTCAAGGACATCGAGCTCTACTCACTGTGTGAGCACCATATGTTGCCGTTTATCGGCAAATGCCATATCGCCTATATGCCGGGTGGCAAGGTGCTGGGGTTGTCGAAATTTGCGCGCATCGTCGATATGTACGCTCGCCGCCTGCAAATTCAGGAAGATCTCACTCGGCAAATCGCCGATGCGGTGCAGGAAGTCACGAATGCTCGAGGTGTGGCCGTGGTCATCGAGGCGCGTCATATGTGCATGATGATGCGCGGTGTCGAGAAACAGAATTCCAGTATGACCAGCTCGGTGATGCTGGGCAGTTTCCGCGGGAATCAGGCCACGCGCCAGGAATTCTTGATGCTGGTCAACGGCCGCTGAGTTTCACCCCATGGACAAACCCCGTAGCATGAAGGCCCATTTAGCGTAAGGAGTGCTGCTTTTGGAGGGCACCATCGTCTCATTCGATGACGACACGCAGGAGGGCGCCGTGAGGGCCTCGGACGGTCAGCGCTATCTTTTTTCCTTGATCGAGTGGCGAGGACGCGGATTGCCCAGGCCCGACATCGAGGTGCGCTTCGACGTACGAGAAGGTCGGGCGATTCAGGTATTCAACCGGCCCGAAAAGCAGCGACGCGCCCTGTACAAGGTGACGACCAACGGTGAGCAGCGTCATGCCAGTTGGGCCATCACGGCTATCGTCACCGCCATGCTTGGATTGTTCTTCGATACCCTGGCGCCGCTGATGGGCGCGTTCGCCATCCTGTTCGCTCTGTTAGGGCTGCGTCAGATACGCCGGTCGCCGCAACACTATAAGGGTCGAGGTTTCTGTTGGGCGGCGATTGCCCTGGCTTTGAGCGTGGTTACGCTATCCTTGTTGGTAGAGCCAGCCACCGAGTCGCGCGGGCCAAGCACAGGACATGACCGTCCAAGCGATGGCCACACAGAGTCACACTCTTGAATGATTGCTTTCGCGATCATTATCACGGAAGGAGGATGCCATGGAATCCTTGCAGAATTGCCAACTATTTCGTCCGTTTGCCTACATCGACGGCACCTGGGTTGCAGCGGATAGTGGCGAACAGATCGAGGTCGACAATCCAGCCACCGGCGAGACCATCGGCACGATACCACGCCTGGGTCGTGCTGAAACCGAACGCGCCATCAATGCTGCCGAGGCTGCTTTTCCAAGTTGGCGCGCACTGACCGCACAGGAGCGTGCCGATATCCTGATGAAGTGGTACGACCTGATGCTCGAACATCAGGACGAACTGGCTTTGATCATGACGCTGGAACAGGGTAAGCCGCTCAAGGAAGCCGCCGGTGAAATCGTCTATGCGGCAAGTTTCCTGCGTTGGTTCGCCGAGGAGGCGCGCCGCGTCTATGGTGAGACCGTGCCGGCGGCAAAGGGGAATCAGCGCATTGTGGTGACCAAGCAGCCGGTGGGTGTAGTGGGGGCCATCACACCCTGGAACTTCCCGGCGGCAATGATCACCCGCAAGGTGGGAGCGGCACTCGCTGCCGGCTGTCCGATCGTCGTCAAACCGGCGAGCCAGACACCGTTTTCGGCCACCGCCATGGCCCTTCTGGCCGAGCGTGCCGGAGTGCCACGCGGGGTGTTCAATGTGGTACCGGGAACCGCGAGCGAAATCGCCGCTGCACTCACCGAGTCGCCGGTGGTGCGCAAGATCACCTTCACCGGCTCCACCGAAGTCGGGCGTTCGTTGATGGCTCAGGCATCACAGCATATTCAGAAGATTTCCCTGGAATTGGGCGGGAATGCCCCCTTCATCGTGTTCGAGGATGCAGACCTGGACGCGGCGGTGGACGGTGCCATGGCGTCCAAGTTCCGCAACGCCGGCCAGACCTGCGTGTGCGTCAATCGTTTCCTTGTCCAGTCGAGCGTCGTGAACGCCTTCTGCGAGAAACTGGCGGCTGCGATGAACAGTGAATTGAAAGTCGGTGATGGTACCCAGAAGGGCGTCAATATCGGCCCGCTGATCGACAGCCATGGCGTCGAGAAAGTCGGTCGGCATATCGATGATGCCGTGGAGAAGGGCGCCGAACTATTGCTGGGGGGGCATCAGCACCCGCTGGGAGGTAACTTCTTCACCCCCACCCTGGTGAGCAACGCAAGCCAGGACATGCTGGTCGCCAAGGAAGAGACCTTCGGCCCGCTCTCGGCGGTATTTCCCTTTGATGATGAAGAGGACGCGGTGGCCATGGCCAACGACACCCCCTTCGGGCTCGCCGCCTATTTCTACTCGAAAGACTTGAGTCGTGTCTGGCATGTGTCGGATGCGCTGGAATACGGCATCATCGGCATCAACACCGGCCTGATTTCAAATGCGGCGGCACCCTTCGGCGGTGTCAAGGAATCCGGCCTGGGCCGCGAAGGCGGTCATCAAGGGTTGGAGGAGTTCCTGGAAACGAAGTATCTGTGCATCGATCTGGGGTGAGGGAGCGCGCTGCGCTCGATCATGCTGTGTTAACGATTGGCAATAATCAACGGAGCGGTCTTTAGCCGCTCCGTTTTTTGAGCCAATCTCAATGCTTGAAATGACGCATCCCGGTAAACACCATCGCAATCCCCGCTTCGTTGGCGGCATCGATCACTTCCTGATCACGCATCGAGCCGCCGGGCTGAATTACCGCTGTGATACCGGCGTCGGCCGCCGCATCGATGCCGTCACGGAAGGGAAAGAAGGCATCGGATGCCATGACCGAGCCGGGTACTTCGAGCCCCTCATCCGCGGCCTTGATGCCGGCGATGCGCGCCGAGTAGACGCGACTCATCTGACCCGCGCCGACGCCGATGGTTTGGCCCTGCTTGGCGTAGACGATGGCGTTGGACTTGACGTACTTGGCAACCTTCCAGGCGAAGGCCAGGTCGAGGAGTTCCTGTTCGGAAGGCACGCGTTCGCTGACCACCTCGAGTTCGTCGCGCCCGACCATGCCCAGGTCGCGATCCTGGACCAGTAGCCCACCCGTGACACGCTTGAAGTCATGGGCATGCTCACGTTCGCCGGGCCAGTGGTCGCCGGCATCGAGTAGGCGTACATTGGCCTTTTCGGCGACGATGGCAGCCGCTTCCTTGCTGACGCCCGGGGCGATGATCACCTCGACGAACTGACGGTCGATGATAGCTCGGGCCGTGGCGGCATCAAGAGGTACGTTGAAGGCGATGATACCGCCGAAGGCACTGGTCGGGTCGGTGGCAAAGGCCTTCTCGTAGGCGGCCAGTGGGGTTTCGCCAAGCGCCACGCCGCAGGGATTGGCGTGTTTGACGATCACGCAGGCGGTATCGGCGAAGGCCTTGACGCATTCGAAGGCGGCATCGGTGTCGGCGACATTGTTGAAGGACAAGGCTTTGCCCTGACGTTGCCGAGCGGTGGCGACACTCGCTTCGCGGGCATCCGCCTCGACATAGAACGCTGCTTGTTGATGCGGATTCTCGCCGTAACGCATCGACTGCTTGCGGTGAAATTGCAGGTTGTAGGTACGCGGGAAGAGGATGTCGCCGTCCTGGCCGATGCCGCCGAGATAGTTGGCGATGGCGCCATCGTAGCCGGCGGTATGCTCGAAGGCCTTGACCGCCAGGTCGAAGCGCGTGGCATCGCTGACCGTTCCGTCGTGTGCGTCCAACTCATCCAGCACTCGGGCATAATCCTGGCTATCGACCACCACTGTCGTGTAGGCATGATTCTTGGCGCAGGCGCGCAGCATGGCTGGGCCGCCGATATCGATGTTTTCGATGGCATCGATCAAGGTGCAGTCGGGTTGGGCGACGGTGGCGGCAAAGGGATAGAGGTTCACCGCCACCAGATCGATAGGTGCAATGCCGTGTTCCGCCATCACGTCATCGTCCTGGCCCCGGCGCCCAAGAATACCGCCATGAATGGTGGGGTGGAGCGTCTTGACCCGTCCTCCCATGATTTCCGGGAAACCGGTGTGCTCGGATACCTCGATAACGTTGATGGCATGCTCTCTGAGCAGTCGATAGGTGCCCCCCGTGGACAGCAGCTCAACGCCGCGGCTTGCCAGGCCACGGGCGAAGTCGACGACGCCTGTCTTGTCGGAGACGCTGATCAATGCTCGTTGCACCGGCAGTCGAGAAGGCTCGGAAGAGGGGGAGTGAGAGGGGGCGGCCATGAGAGTCCACTATGACGGAGTGAGAGGATAAGGAGCCTATTGCCGGCTCCCCGAAAAGGCATATTGGAAATGGTTGATCAGATCAGATCGTACTGCTTGAGCTTCTTCCGCAGCGTGCCTCGATTCATCCCTAGCATGTCGGCAGCACGGGTCTGATTGCCGTCGGCATATGCCATGACGGCACTGAGTAATGGCACTTCGACTTCGGTCATGACCATGGCGTAGAGATCGCTGACCGAACCGCCATCGAGATGGCCAAAATAGGACTGCATGGCGTCATCCACTGCCTCGCGCAGGGTTTGCTTGCGACAGGGTGAGGCGCTGGTGTATTCATCGATCACGTGAGTGGTTGAGAAAGCTGAGCTAGTCATGCGGCACTGATCCCCTCCGTGGACGTTGAATACATTTGTCGACACAGCGATTCGACGAAACGATGCTGATCGTCCTGAGTTTCCAAGGTATTGAAGTGTGCTCTGAGCGGCTTGGCGTTTTCACAAGCGCTCAAATACCAGCCGATGTGCTTGCGTGCGATACGCACACCCATGTAATCACCATAGAACGCATAGAGGTTGTCGAGATGTTGACTCATTACACGTACTCGCTCTGCCCAACTAGGCGCGGGGAGATGTTTGCCGGTGCGCAAATAATGATCGACCTGACGAAATATCCATGGATTACCCTGAGCGCCGCGGCCGATCATCACCGCATCCGCACCAGTATAGTCCAGGACTTGGGCGGCTTTCTCCGGTGATGCGATATCGCCATTGGCGAATACGGGAATATTGATCGCTGCTTTGATGGCAGCGATGGTCTCGTATTCTGCCTCACCCGAATAGCGTTGTGCTCGGGTGCGGCCATGTACCGCAAGGGCCTGAATGCCGCTCTCCTCGGCGAGCCGAGCCACACGCCGAGCGTTGATGCTTTCACTGCACCAACCGGTGCGTATTTTCAACGTTACCGGGATATCAACGGCACTCACTACCGCCTGAAGAATCTCGGCAACCAGGCGCTCATCCCTTAGAAGCGCAGAGCCCGCCGCCTTGTTGCATACCTTCTTGGCTGGACAACCCATATTGATATCGATGATTTGAGCACCGCGTGAGGCATTGAGCCGTGCGGCATCGGCCAGCATGCGAGGCTCGCCGCCCGCGATCTGAACGGCCCGCGGAGTAGGCTCTCCAGTATGGTCGAGGCGCGAACGCGACTTGCGGGTATGCCACAGTGTCGCATCGGCGGTAACCATCTCCGACACCACCAGGCCGGCACCCAAGGCACGACACAGTTGACGGAAAGGACGATCGGTGACCCCGGCCATGGGCGCCAGCACTACCCGGTTGGGCAAGCGATAGGGGCCAATGGCAAGCGGCTCGACGCGGGCAGTAGCGGGCATCGTGATTCAGAATCTCGGACTTGAAGGGGGAGCTATGATACCCACCGTCAGGCCAAGATTGAAGGCCATTTTAATTAGACCATCAGACGCGACGATAACCGTTCAAACGAACCCAGCCCTCACGCTCCACGGGCACATCCATCTGCAGGCCCTGGTTGCGATAGGCCTCGAGTACCTCATCGGCCTGCTTGGCCAGAATGCCTGATAGTGCCAGATGGCCGCCCGTTGCTACCCTGGCGGCAATGATCGGCGCAAGCTCGATCAAGGGGGCGGCGAGGATGTTGGCCACGACGATGTCCTCCACCCCGGCAGGCAGTTGATCCGGCAAGTACAGCCTGAGCCGTGGCTCGGCAATGCCGTTGCGCTGGGCGTTGTCGCGACTGGCGATGAGCGCCTGGGGGTCGATATCGGTGCCAAAGGCATCAGCGGCACCCAGCTTGAGTGCGGCGATGGCCAGAATGCCGGAACCGCAGCCAAAGTCGAGCACGCTTTTGCCTTCAAGAGGTGTTCTTGTCGCAAGTTCATCGAGCCATTCCAGGCACAGCGCCGTGGTCGGATGAGTGCCGGTACCGAAAGCCAGACCGGGATCGAGTAGCAGATTCACCGCCAGCGGGTCCGGTGCCTCATGCCAGCTGGGCACGATCCACAGCCGTTTGCCCATCTGCAAGGGTGTGAAGCCATCCATCCATTCGCGCTGCCAGTCACGATCATCGAGCAGCTCGTACTCGATCGTGGGGCAAGGATCATCGTCGATGGCCAAGGTCCAGGCCTGGTGTACCCGCTCCAGCATGGCGTCGATATTATCGAGATCGTCGTACAGGCCGGTTAGTATCGTTTCCTGCCACAACGGCGTGGTGCCCAGATCGGGCTCGAACACCGGGTCGTCCTGAGCGTCCTGTAGGGTGATCGCCGAGGCTCCCTCGGCGATCAACAGTTCCTCCAGGGTCTCGGCCTGTTCCGGGGCGACGCGCGCCTTGAGCTGTAGCCAAGGCATGATCAGCTACCGAGTTTCTTCTCAAGATAGTGGATATTCACACCGCCTTGCTGAAAATGGGTATCGCGCACCAGGTCCTTCTGCAGATCGATGTTGGAGCGAATGCCTTCAACCAGCAGCTCATCCAGTGCGTTGCGCATACGGGTCAGCGCGATACTGCGGTCCTCCCCCCAGGTGATCAGCTTGCCGATCAAGGAGTCGTAGTGGGGTGGCACCGTATAACCGGTATACAGGTGCGAATCCATGCGCACACCAAGACCGCCCGGGGCGTGATAGAGCGTCACCTTGCCCGGCGAGGGCATGAAGGTACGCGAGTCTTCGGCATTGATACGGCACTCGAAGGCATGGCCATGGAGTATGACGTCGTCCTGCTTGATCGAGAGCGGCAGACCGGAGGCAATGCGTAGCTGTTCCTTGACGATATCGACCCCGGTGACCATCTCGGTGACGGGATGCTCGACCTGCACCCGGGTATTCATCTCGATGAAGAAGTATTCACCATCCTCATACAGAAACTCGAAAGTGCCGGCGCCGCGATAACCGATCTCGATACAGGCATCGGTACAGGATTTGAGCACCTTGGCCCGAGCATCCGGATCGATATGGGGGGCCGGTGCCTCCTCGAGCACCTTCTGGTGCCGGCGCTGCAAGGAGCAGTCGCGATCATAAAGATGGATGGCGTTGCCCTGGCCATCGGCGAGTACCTGGATCTCGACATGGCGGGGATGTTCGAGAAACTTCTCCATGTACAGCGTGCCGTCACCGAAGGCCGAGTTGGCTTCGTTGCGGGTCACACTGACCGAGGAGAGCAGATTCGCTTTGCTATGCACGACGCGCATCCCGCGTCCACCCCCTCCCGCCGCGGCCTTGATGATGACCGGATAGCCGATGCGCTCGGCAGTGGTGAGTATTGCGTCGTCGTCATCGTCGGGCAGTGGGCCGTCCGAGCCTGGTACCGTCGGTACGCCGGCGGCCTTCATGGCGGCGATGGCACTGACCTTATCGCCCATCAGGCGAATGGTGTCGGCCCGCGGGCCGATGAACACGAATCCCGAGCGTTCGACCTGCTCGGCGAAATTGGCATTCTCGGAAAGAAAACCGTAGCCGGGATGAATGGCACTGGTATCGGTCACCTCGGCGGCGCTGATCAGTGCCGGAATGTTGAGATAGGATTGGGCCGAAGGAGCGGGGCCGATGCATACCGCTTCATCGGCCAGTCGCACGTGCATCAGTTCACGGTCGGCCTTGGAGTGTACGGCAACGGTGCGAATACCCAGTTCCTTGCATGCGCGCAGGATACGCAGGGCGATCTCGCCACGGTTGGCGATGAGTACCTTGTCCAGCATGGGGGTGTCCATTGGTCAGGAAATGATCAGCATGGGTTGGTCGAATTCCACCGGTTCACCGTCCTCGACCAGGATGGCTTCGATGACGCCTTCCTGGTCGGCATCGATCTGATTCATCATCTTCATCGCTTCGACGATGCAGATGGGATCCCCCTTCTTGACCCGCTGGCCCACCTCGGCATAAGGCTTGGCGCCCGGCGCCGGGGCACGGTAAAAGGTGCCGACCATCGGTGAAGTCACCGCATGACCCGCCGGGTGCGACGGCGCTTGGGAGTCATCGGACTCGGCAGGGGTCGAGGGTGCGGCGGGAGCTGGCTGAGATGCATGAGCGGGAGGGGCCCAGGCAGGCATGGGCGCAGGATGGCTTTGAGCATGGCCGTGACGGCTGATGCGCACCGATTCTTCGCCTTCCTGTATCTCGATTTCGCTGATATCGGATTCTTCGAGCAGTTCGATCAGTCTCTTGACCTTACGTATATCCATCGTGATGTCTCTTGAGAATGAAAAGGAGTGTATTGGATCAGGATGTAGCCGGGGCTAGGCGCAGAAGAGCGGCATTCAACGCCAGCTCATAGCTGTCGGCGCCAAAACCGCAAATGACCCCCTCGGCCACATCGGAAAAATAGGAGTGGGTACGAAACGGCTCCCGGGCGTGCACATTGGATAGATGCAGTTCGATAAAGGGCAGTGCCACGGCGGTCAGGGCATCGCGTAATGCCACGCTGGAATGTGTGAATGCGGCCGGGTTGATCAGAATGATGTCGGTGGCGTCGTGACGCGCGGCATGAATCCGCTCGATCAACTCATGTTCGGCGTTGGACTGCAGCCAATCGAGCTGATGGCCTCGTTCCTGGGCGCGAGTGGTCAGGCGCAAACGAATATCGTCCAGGGTGACGCTGCCATATACGTGGGGCTCGCGAGTGCCCAGCAGGTTCAGGTTAGGGCCGTTGAGTACCAGAATTCGGGCCATGAGAGTCCTTGAGTGACGCTGTCAACCTGTTCTATATCTGTTGAGATGGCGGCAGGATTCTGCAAGTTGGCGCCCCGGGGCGCCAAATAAGCCAACGTTGGCGGAGTGTGACGAAAAAGCATGCGCTTGTCTAGCCACTCGAATTTCCAACTTGAGTACCGTCGAATAGTGTTAGGAAAAGCGCTTAAAGCACCATGATAGGATACTCTTCGAAGAGAACTACTCATCAATCGTTACGCAGAGGACGTCGCGAATATGGCAATCTTTCGCAAGCGCAAGCATCGCACTGATGTGCTCGAACGCCCGGAGTATGGCTGGATATGGAAACCTTTGCTGACGCTCCTGGTGCTCTATCTAGTGGTCTGCCTAGGGCTTGGTATCTGGTGGAGCCAACGCCCGGACAATTTCGATGTCACTCATGCAGTGCTCGAACAGCGTCAGCATCCGACGGCTCCAGCGCCGCGCGGAACAGTCATGACGGCGACACTGGCCACGACGATCGAGACATTGCTCGACAAGCCCGGGGGGTACCTGCGCAACGATAAGCTGCTGCCGGGGGTATGGCTGGACAACATGCCGAGCTGGGAATATGGCGTGCTCACTCAAGCGCGTTTGCTGACCCAAACGCTACCCGCCTTCGGGGCGGGTGACACGTCCTTGTTGAGCGACGCCTCAGACGCCTTGGATAGCGACAGTCGCGACTGGCTCTATCCGGGGGCGGAGAAGCATTACAGGCGTGCGCTCACCACGCTACATGGCTACCTATCGAGCTTCACCAACCAGGGGATGACCGGTTTTGCCGACAACGGCGGCCCCTTGGCGCAGTGGCTACGCAAGACCGGGCAGCGTCTCGATGGGATTACCGAGCGCCTGTCAGCCAGTATTGACGATCCCGAGGCGCTACGTAAGTTAGGCGTCAACGAAAGCGCATTGCCTGAGGACACTCCATGGCTTCGCATCGATGACACCTTCTTTACCGCGCGAGGTGAAACCTGGGCGTTGCTGCACTACCTGCAGGCGGTGAAGCACGATTACGCTGACATCGTTGCCAAGGCCGACGGTAACGAAACACTCGACCGCGTGATCGCCGAGCTCAAGCTGGCTCAGCGTCGTCTGTGGAGCCCCATGGTACTTAACGGGAAAGGTTTCGGCATGTTTGCCAACCACTCCTTGTTACTGGCGAATTATACCCAGACTGCCGCGCGGCTCACCGACGCGCTAGCGCAGAGCGTCGAAAATGTAGAGGTCAAGCCGGCCAAGGGGCAGGATGAACCATCCGCGGATACTCAGCCAGTTGATCAGTCACCGGCGAACACCGCGTCATCGCCGGCAAGCTCTGAAGAGAAGAGCGCTCCCTCGGATAAGGGCGCCGGCGACGGTGACAAGGCCGATGAGACGGTATCCGGAGACACGCAGAGCGATAAAATACCGCAAGAGACAGCCAAGGACCCCGTATCAAGAAGCCCGTCGGCGGATGTGCCAAGCACTGAGGATATAGCGGCACCTGGGCCAGGCGACGACGAGGATATAACACCTTCTGAGCCTGCTGAAGCGGCGCCCGAATCTCCAGTCGCACCGCCGATGTCGGAAGAAGAACCGCAGTAAGACCAATCTCCAAGCAATCATGAAGGGCCGCTGAATAGCGGCCCTTTAGGTGTCAGTCGAAAAGAAGTGCGACGTTCACTGTTTGCCGTAGGCGGCAACGGACTTCTCGATCGCAGCATGAGCGGCGGCAACCCCATCCCAGGATTCCACCTTGACCCACTTGCCTTTGTCGAGATCCTTGTAGTTCTCGAAAAAGTGAGCAATCTGCTGGCGCAGCAGTTCGGGCAGATCGGTGACTTCTTGCACATCGTCATAGACTGGCGCCAGCTTGCTATGGGGAACGCAGATCAATTTGGCGTCTTCACCGGCTTCGTCGGTCATATTGAGAATGCCCACCGGACGAGCGCGGATCACGCTGCCCGCCTGGATCGGATACGGCGTGACCACGAGGGCATCGAGGGGGTCACCGTCATCGGCCAGCGTATTGGTGATGAAGCCATAGTTGGCTGGGTAGAACATGGGCGTGGTCATGAAGCGATCGACCAGCAGAGCGTCCATGTCCTTGTCGATCTCGTACTTGATAGGCGCATGATTGGCCGGGATTTCGATCACGACATAGATGTCATGCGGGAGCTCCTTGCCTGCGGGAATCTTGCTATAGCTCATGTCGAGTCCTTGCGGTTGGCTGTGTGGGGGAAACACTGAATCAATGCCTGCGCACCTCAATCACTATGTTGCGCGGTGCTGGTACGCCAGCCCGGTCGGAATCCTCACATATACCCATATGCTCTGGTTCCTGCGCTCCGTGCGCCTTGTGCTTGAAGCTGCTCGTCGATTTATTCAGTGCTTCCCAAGCAAAATTCGCTGAATTATACGAACAGACCGGAGGGATTACCAATCCGAACGGTTCGCGGAGCATCCGGTCTTATCCGCCATTGGTCTACCCATCCTGAAGCGGTGCGAGCATGTATCATGGCGCCGCAACGCCATTCGAGGAGACGTACCTTGGCCAAGCATGCCTTGTCCCTGAGCTACGGCCGGGCCTTTGTCGCGCCGGAGCACCGCCATCATCGCAGTTCGATGTCCGTGAATCTGCCCGAAAATGACGCCTTGGACAGCAAGGGCGCCTGTGCGGTGATCAGTGACTCCACCCGGCACAATGTGATCGCCGAGCAGGCCGACGATCTCAGTGTGCGCGGCTTTCTGGCGGATTACTATTCGACGCCGGCGCACTGGGACATCAAGACCTCGGTCACTCGCGTGCTACACGCCTTGAACAGTTGGAGCCATAGCCAGAGCCGCCATCTCGCAGAGGGCAGCTACGTCAGTTCTTTATCGATCCTAGTATTGCATGGCAGCGAAGGCCATCTGTTTCACATGGGCGATACCCTGGTGTTTCGTCTGCGGGGCGCCGAATTCGAGCAACTTAGTCGCGATCATGTCACCGAGCTTGGCGGCTATCGCTATCCGACTCGTGCCCTGGGGCTGGATGGCAAACTGGATATCGACTACCGGCATACGTCGCTCAAGCAAGGCGATCTTTTTCTATTTACCACCCAAGCGGTGAGCGGCACCTTGATGCCTTCGGATTACATGCAATTAATCCGCACCGATGTCAGCAACCTCGATGCCGCCTGTGAGCGGCTTGCCGCGGCGGCTCAGGCCCGTGCTGCCGAGCGGGGCTACGGGGCGGATCAGTTCTGCTTTCAACTGGTACGCATCGATCGTCTGCCGGAGGAGAGTCCCGATCCGTTGCAGCGCTTTGGGGCGCTGCCGGTGCCTCCAGAGTGCGCCATAGGCGATCGTCTCGATGGTCTTGTGGTGGAGGCGGTACTGGCCCGCACGGCCCAGAGCCGGGTCTATCGCGTACGCGATGCTCGCAATCAACGTGAGATGGTGCTCAAGGCACCGAGCCCGGAGCTCTCCAGTCGCAACGCCTATCTTGAACACTTCCTGTTGCAGCAATGGGTGGTCGAGCGGATCCATTCGCCTTTCGTGGTCAAGACAGTGGAACGCTCACGTCCTCGTCGTTACCTTTATTATCTGATGGCTTTCGTGAAGGGCAATACGCTGACCTACTGGGTGCAACACCATCCCCGGGCCAGTCTTGGGCAACGGCTGGATATCGCCAGGCAACTCGTCAAAGGGGTGCAGGCGCTACATCGGCGTGAGGTACTGCATCAGCGAATTCACCCCGACAATATTCTCATTGATACTCACGGGCAGGTGGTTCTGGCGGATTTCAGTGCCTGTCATCGGCGCGAAGGGGATGGTCATCGCGGTGCGCAAGAACTGGCACGTCAAGTCGGGCTCAACGAGCATAGCGCGCCGGAGTATGCGTTGGATATCGATGTTGGCCGCCGCAGCGATCAGTATGCGCTGGCGTCGACGATCTATTGGCTACTGACCGGGGAGCTGCCTTATACGCTTGAACCTCGCCAATTGCGCAGTCATACCGAATTGGATCAGATGGTTTATCGTAGTGTGCGGATGTACAATCCCGAGGTGTCGCTGGAGCTCGATGGCGCACTGCAACGTGCACTCGACCCTCAGCGCGCGCTGCGCTTTCGGCGCCTTTCCGAATTCGTCTACTCGCTGCGCGATCCGCGCAAGCTGACGACCGACTTACCGGCGCATATACACGCACTGCGCTCACCTGCCAAGCGCTGGCAATGGATCGCGGGAGGGTTGCTGTTGTTGGTGGTGCTGTCCTGGTTATGGAAGTAGGGCGGAAAACATCGACGCCCCGATAGAGGGGCGTCGAAAGCGTCGTTTAAAGTTTGAACTCGGGCAACTTGCGTTCCACTCTCGCCAGCTTCAGCTTGGCCACTCGAGGCAGGCCATCGTCGAAGGGGGGGAAATCCTCACCCTGTATCAGCGGTAACAGATAGCGTCGGCAGGTGTCGGTGATGCCGAAGCCGTCCTCACGGATGAAGTCCCGGGGCATGAATTTTTCCTGATTGGCCACCTCGGCCAGCGGTGCCGGCTCGATTTTCCATTCATAGGGATCTTCACTGACGCGCTTGATCGCGGGCATCATGGCGTTTTGTCCCGCAAGCGCCAGTTCGACCGCCTTCTGGCCTACTGCATAGGCCTGCTCCACATCGGTCTTGGAGGCCAGGTGACGCGCGGCGCGTTGCAGATAGTCGGCCACCGCCCAATGATACTTGTAACCCAGATCCTGCTTGACCATGCCCGCCAGAGTCGGTGCCACGCCGCCCAGCTGGCGATGACCGAAGGCATCCGTATTGCCGGCATCCGCCAGGAAGGTGCCATCCTCGTAACGCGCGCCTTCGGATACCACGATGACGCAATAGCCATAGCGCTTGACCGATTCCTCGACCCGGGCCATGACCGCTTGGCGATCGAAGGCGATTTCCGGGAAAATCACCAGATGGGGCGGCTCGCCTTCCCCGCTACCGGCCAGTGCCCCGGCTGCGGCGATCCAGCCCGCGTGACGGCCCATCACCTCCAGCACGAACACCTTGGTGGAAGTGGCACACATCGAGGCGATGTCCAGCGACGCTTCGAGAGTCGAAGTGGCGATATACTTGGCCACGCTGCCAAAGCCCGGGGAGTTGTCCGTGATGGGTAGATCGTTGTCCACGGTCTTGGGCACGTGAATGGCAGTCAACGGGTAGCCGAGTTTCTCTGAAAGCTGGGAAACCTTGAGGCAGGTATCCGCACTGTCGCCACCGCCGTTGTAAAAGAAGTAACCGATATCGTGGGCCTTGAAGACCTCGATCAGCCGTTCGTACTGGGCACGATGACTTTCGATGTCCTTGAGCTTGTAGCGACAGGAGCCGAAAGCCCCGCCCGGGGTGTGACGCAGAGCGGTGATGGCCTCATCGGACTCCTGGGAAACATCGATCAGATCTTCGGTGAGGGCGCCGATGATGCCATTGCGTCCGGCATAGAGTTTGCCGATTTGATCCGAGTTGCGACACGCCTCGGCGACACCACAGGCACTGGCATTGATCACTGCGGTGACACCGCCAGACTGGGCGTAGAAAGCATTTTGCTGAGCCATTGGGGCTTCCTTTGCTCCTGAGAAATCGACGGCCATCATAGTCGAAAGCGCTTCTGGCTGCACGGTGCTGATGGAATGATCCTGTTGGTGTCTGGCGAGTGACAGGGGGCCATGCTAGGCTCACGCGCTGATACAACTTTCGTCTGTTTTACTGACTCGACCCCTTTATCGAGTCATCTGAACGCCTGGGGATAAGATGCACATCCACATTCTGGGTATCTGCGGCACCTTCATGGGGAGTCTGGCGCTGCTGGCGCGAGAGCTCGGGCATCATGTCAGCGGCTCGGATGCCAATGTCTATCCGCCCATGAGTACACAGCTCGAAGAGGCGGGCATTCGACTTTGCGACGGCTACCGCTCCGAGAATCTCATCCCGAGTCCTGATCTGGTCGTGGTGGGTAATGCAATGTCGCGGGGCAATGCCGAAGTCGAGGCGGTGCTCGATGCCAAGCTGCCTTATACCTCCGGGCCGCAATGGCTGGCGGAGCACGTGTTGCCGGGACGTCATGTCATCGCCGTGGCGGGTACCCATGGCAAGACCACCACCGCCAGTCTGCTGGCCTGGCTACTCGAAAGCGCCGGCCAGAGCCCCGGTTTTCTGATCGGCGGTGTGCCGCGTAATTTTGGTGTTTCGGCCCGTCTGGGAGACATCGAGGGGCCTTTCGTGGTGGAGGCGGATGAATACGATACCGCCTTCTTCGATAAGCGTTCGAAGTTCGTTCACTACCGTCCGGATGTGGCGGTGCTCAATAATCTCGAATTCGATCACGCGGATATCTTTCCCGATCTGGCGGCAATTGAACGCCAGTTCCATCATCTGGTGCGCACGGTGCCCTCGACCGGACGGCTGCTGGTGGCGGATGGAGAGCCGGCGCTGATCCGGGTGCTCGAGATGGGCTGCTGGAGCCCGGTCGAGTATTTTGGTCGGCAGAATGAAAGCGCCTGGCGTCTAGTGCTGGAGCGGGATGATGCCAGCCGGTTTCGAGTCATTCATGCCGGCGAGGATGCCGTCGTCGATTGGTCGATGACCGGCGAGCACAATGCGCGCAATGCTCTGGGTGCATTGGCGGCAGCAGCAGCCTGCGGTGTCGATCTGGCTCGAGGTTGTGCGGCGCTGGCGCGTTTCGAGACGCCGCGCCGTCGCCAGGAAGTGCGCGGTGAGATCGGTGGTATTCAGGTCATCGACGACTTTGCCCATCATCCGACCGCGATTGCCGGAACCCTCGAGGGGTTGCGGGCTGCCACGACCTCGGGACGTTTGTTAGCGGTGATCGAGCCGCGTTCCAATACCATGCGTCTGGGCACCTTGAAGGGTCGCCTGGCGGAGAGCGTTGCCGCAGCGGATGGGGTCTGGTGGTATCAGCCGCCGGGGCTCGATTGGTCGCTGGGCGAGGTGCTGGCGGCTAGTCCGGTGCCCGCCGCTCGGGTGGACGATATCGATACTCTCGTCGCGACGCTCGTCGAGCAGGCGCGACGTAATGACCGTATCGTCATCATGTCCAACGGCGGTTTTGGGGGGATTCACGAGAAACTGCTGACCGCCCTCGAGGCCGTCCATGGGTGAGACGGCCCCCCCAGCCTTCAACACACCGATCACGGTCGCGCTGACCGGTGCTTCGGGAGCGCAGTACGGTCTGCGCCTGATCGATTGCCTGGTCGCGTCGGGGCATGAGGTCTGGGTGATGGTCTCCAAGGCGGCGCATATGGTCATCGCCACCGAGACCACGGAAAAACTGCCGGCGCAGCCGGACAAACTTGCCGAGGCCTTGAGTCGGCGCAGTGGGGCGGCCCCGCGCCAGATTCGATGTTTCGCCCGGGAAGATTGGATGGCGCCGGTGGCCTCAGGCTCTGGCGCCGGCGCTGCCATGGTCGTTTGCCCATGCTCCACCGGCACGCTCTCGGCGGTGGCGACCGGGGCCAGCAACAACCTGATCGAGCGGGCCGCGGATGTGGCCTTGAAGGAGCGTCGACGGTTGGTTCTGGTCCTCCGGGAAGCCCCGTTCTCCGCGATTCATCTCGAACACATGCTGACACTGGCGCGTCTGGGCGTCACCATTCTGCCCGCAGCGCCCGGCTTCTACCATCAGCCGAACAGTATCGACGATCTGATCGATTTCATCGTTGCCCGCATTCTCAATCAGTTGGGAGTCGAGCACCATCTGATGCCACGCTGGGGGGAATAGCGGGATGAGAGTGCTCGGGTGATCAATCTATCGTTGCTGTCGGTCTTCATTCCTACCTTCTTCATGGTGTCGCTGACTCCGGGCATGTGCATGACGCTGTCCATGGTGCTGGGCATGACGGTGGGCGTGAAGCGCGCACTCTGGATGATGCTCGGCGAGCTGACCGGGGTGGGATTGGTAGCGCTTGCCGCCGGTGCCGGTGTGGCCACGCTGATGCTTCGTCAGCCGGCCCTGTTTGCGCTCTTCAAGGGGCTTGGCGGTGCTTATCTGGCCTATCTCGGTGTCATGATGTGGCGTTCTCGCGGTCGTATGGCGATACCTCTGGAGCCCGGTGAACGAGCCGATGTGTCGCGCCTGCATTTGCTGACGCAAGGCTTCGTTACCGCCATTGCCAATCCCAAGGGGTGGGCATTCTTCATCGCGCTATTGCCCCCTTTTCTTGATCCCTCCATGCCGTTGGCGCCGCAATTGGCCGCGCTGGTTGCGATGATTCTATCGATCGAGCTGCTCTGTTTGCTGCTTTACGCCGGCGGTGGGCGTAGCGCGAGTCGCCTGCTGGCCAAGGGTGGCAACGTGCGTCTGCTCAATCGTATTGCCGGCACCTTGATGATTGGCGTAGGGGTCTGGCTCGCCTTTGGCTGAGAGGGTGTTTACAAATTACTGCGCTCGACCATGCTGTGTTGAAATCAGTCGGGTGCGCCAGCCCGGTCAAAATGCTCATTTACACCACGTAAACTCCGCTCTTTCGCCAATTTTTGCTTTGTGACCCACATGGATGTGGGAAATGCATTAGCCCGCAGGAGCGGGCTTAGCGCTAGACGTCGCTCGCTGACTTTTCAGACGAAGCCTAAGTGGGACATGGTTGAGCAGGTCATCGCTAAACCGGGGGCAGCCAGAAAATACGGGCCACCAGCAGGGCTGCTGTGATCAAGCTGAGCACTTTCCAGGGTGGTTTGTCCAGGGGGCGGGTGGCGAAGCCATGATAGCTGATGCGCACCAGGGCGCAGGCCACCAACCCGAGCAGGGCCCCGCCTACCAAGTCGCTGAACCAATGCACACCGATGATCAGGCGTGACAACGCCATGGGGACGCAGATGATGATGGCGGCCCAATAAGCCAATGCGCGGTGCCGGGAAGGGAGTGTTTCTGCGACGAAGGCCGCTGCCAACCCATAAAGCACCACCGCGGTCGAGGTATGCGCACTGGGATAGGAAAAGGAGCCAGAAAGATAGTCCGGGGTGTCCGGGCGCACGCGTTCTGCCAGGTGCTTGAATAGCGTGTTGGCCAGCGCGATGCCGCCAAGCCCGCCCGATAGATGCAGTAGAGCGGCATAGTGACGGCGGTACAGGAGCCATAGCGTCCAAGGCAGGATCAGGATGATGACGCCCAGGGTGTCGCCGGCTTCGGCCATCCAGTCGGCGATCTGAATCATTGCCGGAGAGGCTATGCCATCGATGAGAGCTTGCAGGCTCCGATCCATGGGCAAGGGGCCTTGCTGCTCGAGTACCCAGAGAGTCCAGCCACTCAAGACCGGTAGGCTGATGAATAGCAGAACCAGCGATGCCAGGGGAAATTCGCCGCTGGGGCGAGACGAGCGCAGGGCATTCCACAGCCCACGTTGCCAGCGGCTGCGGCGAGCGGAGTAGGCCAGTTGACGATAGATCCAGCCCTCGCGCGCCAATTGATGACGCAACAGCGAGAACATCAGCGCTAGAGCAAGCACCGTAGAGGCCAGCAGGATCAGCCAGCCTTTGCCGCCCGGTGGCATGTCCAGCAGCTGTTGCCAGGTTTTACCGAGCAGATAGCCGGGGAGCAGATAGGCGGGCGCCCAGAGCAGCGCCGAGCCCAGATTGGACCATAAGAAGAGGCTTGTCCGCATGTGCATCATGCCGGCGATCATCGGGACGAGAGGGCGTACCGGGCCGACAAAACGTCCGATCAGCACCGACAGCACGCCATAGCGCTGAAAGAACAGCGTTCCTCGCTCCAGCCATTCCGGGTGTTGATGAAAGGGCCATAGCGAGGGTATGCGCTGACGCTGGGTCTGGCCGAGCCAAAAGCTCAGACCGTCGCCGATCACGGCACCCAGGAAAGCACACAGCAGAACCAGGGCGATCGGCAGGTCGTAATGCCCGGCCAGCGAGGCAGCGGCGGTGATCAGTACCACGCCGGGGACCACCAGACCGATCAACGCCAGGGATTCGATCAGCGAAATAAGGGCGATGAACAATAATAGCCACTGGGGTGATGGTGCCAGATTCTGAAGCCACTCGGTCGTGCTCAAGGCGTCGGCTCCATTAACTTGAGGCCTTCTGCAAGCAGGCGCTGCTCAAAATGCGTGGCATCCTCACCGGGCTGCAGATGACAAGCCCGAATGCGCGACTGGATGGCGCCGGTTTCGGCGAACACTTCTCGACCCAGAGCCCGCAGAAGACGTTCACGGACGATCAAGGCGCCGGCTTCCCCCGTGTCGGGAAGCAGCAGCCAGAATAGCTGGGTCTGATGACGCCCTAGCTGATCGTGATAACGGCTGCAGCCGCGTACCGTATGGCATATTCGTTCCAGCAGGCTGTGCAGTAGCGTACTGCCGAACTGCTCGTCGGCCATTTCCAATTGCGGCAGGTGGATGATCAGAGTCGCCAAAGGGCGCTGCATCGTTCTAGCGCGCTCGACCTCGGCATGAAGTCGCTCCAGCAAGGCGGTTTGCGACAGTGCATCACACTGCCCATCTCGGGGGTCCGCGGCGCTCAAGAGCACCTCACGCTGACGTCTGAGCCAGTAAGGCAATGCCGCCACACTGATCAGTGCCAGGTAATACAGCGTGTTATCAAGAAGAGGTGATTCGTGTTCGATCAATGTCAGCCAAACCGGCGCCATCAGCAGGTTGAGCAATAGCGCCGATCCCAAGGGCAGTAGCAACAGCGTCAGTATCGGTGGTAGTCCAAGCCAGAGTCGTGATGACTCACCCAGGGTTGGCAGTTCGAGGGCGATCAATAGATAGCAGCTGATCAGGGTCAGATAAGCGCAGAGTTGATGGTAGTCCCGGTTGATCGAACGCAGAAAGAGCGCACTACTCAACAGCAGGGCAAGCAGGGCTGGCAGCAGTATGCGGCCATAAGCCCCCATCAGGTAATTCCACAGGGCATAGCCCGAAAGCAGCAGTGCACCGCTGGTGTAGGCCAACAGGGCAAGGCGCAACGGCCAGGAATTCATATCGGGTCGAGCAGGCATCAGGCACTCTCTTCCAGTATCACTACCGGGCGCTGCTGCTGATCGAGTGCCTTGAGTTGAGGCTCGAGCAATAGCGATGGCACCAGACTGGCGCAGCGAGTCCTGCAAGAGGCCGGTAGTGTCTCGAGTAGCGTACTACGCCGCCTGCGCGCGGTCTCGATGTCACGACTGATCATCAAGGCTGCCAGGGTGCGGTTGTCGAGTTGAAAACAGGTTTCATAATTTCGGGTAGCAGCGATGAGCGCATTCAGCGTGGCCTGTTGATCGCGCCATGAGCAGCGCAGCAGAAGTAATTCGCCATAGCTGTTCTCACGGCCGCAGCGGGTCGTTTCAAATGGTAGTTCCAGAGCCAGTTGACGCCCCGAGTGCAATGGACGGCTGGACAATAGTCGCGCCCGACGTGGCAACCCAGGCTGAAGCGGCGGTTCGCTCAGGCTGCGAGCAAGCCCCATGGCCATCAGCGTCATCAACAGGATGCCTGCCAACAGCGTCTGCTCGATATTGATCAACGCTGCTACCTGCCACCAGCAGGAGAGGGCCAGGACACCTTGGAGTAACCACATCCACGGAGGCTGGGGCAGAATCAATACGACTGCCCAGGCCCACAGCCACGGCATATGGCGCTCCGGCGCCAGCCATAGAAGTAGTGTCAAGGTCACGCCAAGCAGTAGTGGCACCAAGGCGCCCGGGAGCACGAACGAGCGTTTGCGTTCCAGTGCGGCGATGCCTAGTCCGAGGCCGACGACACTCAATATTGCCCGGGATACAGCGCCTTGAGACGTGGTCGCCAATAACATCAGCGTCGCTGCGGCAAACAGCAGGGTAAGGCGATAAAGCCCTTCTTTGAACTTGCTCTCCATGGTGCCTTATCATGCATTCCATTTCGTGATGGGGGATACTGTACGATAACTGCCTCGTCACGACGATATGTCTCTTTCTTTTCATTCGGGTCATGACGCCATCGTGGCTTCCTGACCACGCCAAACAACCTGGAGAACCTTGCCAGCATGTCACACTACAAGGTGTCTGGCAGCGCCGATATCGAAGCCTATATGCAAACACTGGGTATCCAGGCGCGTGAGGCCAGTGCTCAGTTGCGTCGCTTGGAGTCGGGGGCCAAGAATGCCGCCCTGATGGCCGTCGCTGCCCAGCTCGAGGCATCACGCCCAGCGTTGCTCGACGCCAATGCCAAGGATCTCGAGCGCGCTCGTGCCGAGGGTCTCGATGACGCCATGCTCGATCGACTTGCGTTAAACGAGGCGCGCATCGAGGCCATGATCGAGGGCGTGACCCAGGTTGCTGCCTTGCCCGATCCCGTGGGCGAAATCGATGGCTTGCGTACCCGGCCCAGCGGTATTCAGGTCGGTCAGATGCGTGTTCCTATCGGGGTGATCGGTATCATCTACGAATCACGCCCCAATGTGACGGTCGAGGCGGCGAGTCTGTGCCTCAAAGCGGGTAATGCCTGCATCTTGCGCGGTGGTTCCGAGGCCAAAAGCAGCAACGCGGCCATTGCCGCCTGTATCGCGAAGGGGCTGGCGCAAGCCGGAATCCCCGAGGCCGCGGTGCAGGTGGTGGCGACGACGGAGCGAGCGGCGGTTGGGCGTCTTATCGCGATGCCCGAGTACGTCGACGTCATCATACCTCGAGGTGGCAAGTCGTTAATCGAGCGAGTGTCTCGGGAAGCGCGAGTACCGGTGATCAAGCATCTGGACGGCGTGTGTCATGTGTATGTCGATGCCAGTGCCGATCTCGACAAGGCCCTGGCCATTGCGCTCAATGCCAAGACTCAGCGCTACGGCACCTGCAATACGCTCGAGACGCTATTGTTGGATGCCCCGATCGCCGCCCAATTGCTGCCGCGCCTGGCCGACGCCTATGCTTCCCATCAGGTCGAGCTGCGCGGCTGCGAGCGTACCCGCGAGATACTGCCGAACATCGCTCCGGCCAGCGAGGATGACTGGCATGAGGAATATCTGGCGCCGATCCTGGCGATTCGTGTGGTGGACGGGATCGACGCCGCCATGGCGCATATCGAGCGCTATGGCTCGCAGCACACCGATGCCATCGTCACGGAATCCTTCGCTCTGGCGCGGCGTTTCCTGGCGGAGGTGGATTCCAGCTCGGTGATGGTCAACGCCTCGACGCGTTTCGCCGATGGTTTCGAGTATGGCTTGGGCGCCGAAATCGGTATCTCCACCAACAAGCTGCATGCGCGAGGTCCCGTGGGACTGGAAGGCCTCACGACACGCAAGTACGTCGTGCTCGGTGATGGTCATGTACGCGGTTGAGGCTGACCCGGCTTGCCCCATACGGATAGCGATGCTGGGGGGGACCTTCGATCCCGTGCATCACGGTCATCTGCGCAGCGCCGTCGAACTGCGCGAAATGCTGGCTCTCGACCGGGTGCACATGATTCCGGCCCAGGTGCCCCCTCATCGTGCGGCACCGGGCGTGACCGGCATGGCGCGCCTCGAGATGCTCAAGGCGGGAATAGGTGAGACCCCGGGGCTGGTCGCCGACGATCGCGAGCAGCGTCGCCCGGGTGCGTCCTACTCTGTCGATACGCTGGCGTCGTTGCGCGATGAGTTCGGCGAGCAGGCACGGCTGGTGATGGCGCTCGGCGTCGATGCCTTTCTCAAGCTCGCCGAGTGGCATGAACCCGAACGGCTCTTCGAGCTGGCCCATGTGGTCGTGATCGCGCGCCCGGGACATTCGACGTCGCCGGATCGGGCATTGCAGGCATTGACCCAGGGGCGCGAAGCGGCGGATATTGCGAGTCTGTTCGCCACCTCTGCCGGGCGACTCCTGCATCTGCGTTTACCCAGTCGAATGGATATTTCCGCCACCGATTTGCGCAGGCGTCTACAGACGGGCCTTAGCGTGCGCTATCTATTGCCAAGCGCTGTGGAAACCTATATTCAATCGCACAGTCTTTACCGTTAAGCGGTGTCATGAAGGTAGAATGTGATCTTGTACGGTGGTCTTACACTCGAGGAGCTATGCAAAACGAAGCATTGAAGACATTGGCGGTAGAGGCCCTGGAAGAGCTCAAGGGCCAGGATATCACTGAGCTCGACGTAGCCGCATTGACCAGTGTGACCGACGTCATGGTGATCGCCAACGGTACATCGACTCGTCATGTGGGCGCCTTGGCCGATAACGTCGTCGAAAAAGCCAAGGAGGCCGGTATCAGGCCTCTGGGGGTCGAGGGCGGTGCCGGTGCCGACTGGGTGTTGGTGGACATGGGGGATGTCGTCGTGCATGTCATGCTGCCCGACGCTCGGCGCCTGTACGATCTCGAACGACTATGGTCCGATTTACCCAGCAACGGTGAGGAGGAGGTGCGTGGGGGTCAGGCATGAAGATCCGCCTGCTTGCCGTGGGTCAGCGCATGCCGAGTTGGGTAGAGCAGGGGGTGAGTGAGTACCGCAAGCGCCTACCGCGGGATTTTTCCCTGGAAGTGGTCGAGATAGCGCCGGGCACGCGGGGCAAGAACGCGGATGTGGCACGCGCCGTAGCGCAGGAAGGACAGCGCATGCGGGAGCGCCTGCGTGAGGGCGATCATCGGATCGCTTTGGAAGTGACTGGCCAGCCCTGGTCCACCGAGCAACTGGCGCAGCAGGCGGATAGCTGGCGTCATCGCGGTAATGACGTCGCCTTGCTGGTGGGCGGGCCGGATGGACTGGAGCCGCAATTATCCAGCCAGGCCGAACAGCACTGGTCCCTATCGTCCCTGACGCTTCCACATCCACTGGTACGTCTGTTGCTGTGCGAACAACTCTATCGTGCCTGGACGCTACTGGTCGGTCACCCTTATCATCGCTAATTCGAAATAATGATTGTCCTTTGCTACTTCGAGACGAAACCTTTGCATGCCTAAACGCCGCGAAACCCTGAAGGATTCCGAGCAGGAAGTTCGCGTCTTTCGCAATCGTTCCTTGTTGGCCATCGTACTGGTCGTGCTGATGTCCGCGGGTCTGGTGGCGCGCCTGGCCTATCTGCAGATCGTTCAGCACGAGGTCTTCATCACACGTTCCGACAAGAACCGTGTGCGGGTCGAACCCCTGCCACCCACGCGCGGACTGCTGCTGGATCGCAATGGCCAGCTGCTGGCGGAAAATCGCCCCACCTACAACCTGACCATCGTGCCGGAGCGGGTAGACGATCTGGACGCCACCCTGGGCCTGCTGGTGGATATCCTTGAGTTGCCCGATACGGATGTTGCGGCACTCAAGACGCGCTCACGCCAACGTCAGCGACCCTACCAATCGGCACTATTGCTCAGCGATCTAGATGAAGAGCAGATCGCGCAACTGGCGGTCAATCGTTATCGCCTGCCGGGTATCGAGGTCGAGGCGCAGTTGCTGCGCTATTATCCCGATACCGACATCATGTCCCACGTGCTGGGTTATGTCGGGCGGATCAACGCGGAAGAGGTCAAGACGCTCGATAAAGGCAACTACGCAGGTACGCACTTCATCGGCAAGACTGGCGTCGAGCGCGAGTATGAGGCGGTCCTGCATGGCCAGGCGGGGCTGCGCAAGGTCGAGACCAACGCTCGGGGACGCGTCTTGCGAGAGTTGGGACGTACCGACCCGGTGCCGGGCCAGAACATTACCTTGACCATCGATAAAAAGTTGCAGCAACTGGGGTATGAGTTGCTCGACGGTCGGCGTGGCTCCATCGTCGCCATCGAGCCGTCCAGCGGCGAGATATTGGCCATGGTCTCGTCGCCGGGGTTCAACGCCAATCTGTTCGTCACCGGCATCAGCCATGGTGATTATCAGGCATTGCGCAGCGATCCCGATCTGCCACTCTACAACCGTGCAATTCGAGGTCAGTACCCACCGGCCTCGACGATCAAGCCCTTCGAGGCCCTGGCAGGGCTCGAAAATGGCGTCATTACGCCGAACACGAAGGTTTACGACCCCGGTTTCTACAAATTGCCGGAACACGAGCGGCGTTACCATAACTGGCTGCGGTGGGGGCATGGTCGCGTCGATATGCGTCGCGCCATCGTGGTCTCCAACGATACCTACTTCTATAACCTGGCTCATGATCTGGGCATCAAGCGGTTGTCGGAGTTCATGCATCGCTTTGGTTTCGGTGAGGACACGAGTCACGATGTCTACGGTGCCGCCAGCGGTGTCATGCCCTCCGATGAGTGGAAGCGCTCGCGCTATGGTCAGGTCTGGTTTCCCGGGGAGACGCTGTCCGTGGGTATCGGCCAGGGCTATTGGCTATCCACGCCGCTGCAATTGGCGACCGCCACGGCGGTACTCGCCAATCGCGGTGATTGGGTGGCCCCTCATCTAGCCAAACGCATCGATGGTGAACCGGTCACCCCGCCCAAGCTGAAGCAGGATATCGAACTGGCGAAGGAAGAGTGGTGGGACTTGATCAATACGGCCATGGAGGATGTGATGACCGGTAGCGAGGGCACCGGTCGCCGTTCCGGCCAGGATCTGGCCTATCGCATGGCCGGCAAGTCGGGCACGGCTCAGGTGTTCACCCTGGCCAACGATGAACGCTACAACGCCGCTGAGCTCGAGGAGCGGTTGCATGATCATGCGCTGTTCATTGCCTTTGCCCCGATCGAGAAGCCTGAGATCGCCATCGCCGTGATCATCGAAAACGCCGGCGGTGGGAGTAGTCATGCCGGTCCGCTAGCTCGCGAGATGCTGGATGCGTGGCTGGTGGACAAGAAACAGGATGAGGATTCCGATGAGTCCTCTGTCGCCGGCGAGGAAGCCTGACACCATGGCCCTGCAGGAGTCTTTATTACCCAACCGAGGCAGCACCATCAGACGACGGCGCAGTCTGTGGCTGCGCATCCATGTCGACCCGTGGTTACTGGGGCTGCTGCTCGTGCTGATGCTGGCAGGCCTGGTAGTGCTCTACAGCGCCAGCGGTCAGCGACTGCCGGTGGTTATGGCTCAGGCTACCCGGCTAGGGGTTGCGGTGGTCACCATGCTGGTCCTGGCCCAATTCACTCCGGGGACGCTCTATCGCTGGTCGCTACCTCTGTACGCAGCAGGATTTCTGATGCTGGTGGCCGTTGAAGTGATGGGCGACGTCGGCATGGGGGCTCAGCGCTGGTTGGTCATTCCTGGCGTCGTCCGCTTCCAGCCTTCGGAGCTGATGAAGCTCGCCATGCCCATGATGGTGGCGGCTTACCTGCATCGTCGACCCTTGCCCCCGCGCATCAAGGATATTCTGATCTGTGCCGCGATCATCGGGGCTCCGGTGGTGTTGATCGCCAAGCAGCCGGATCTGGGGACATCCCTGCTGGTCGCCTGTGCCGCGATCTTCGTCTTGTTGCTGGCGGGGCTGTCCTGGCGTCTCATCGCCTTCCTAGGGGCGGCGGCCGCGGCGGCATTGCCTCTGTTATGGCTAAACATGCACGCCTATCAGCGTCAGCGCGTGCTGACCTTCCTCAACCCGGAAAGTGACCCGCTGGGCGCCGGCTGGAACATCATTCAGTCCACCACCGCCATTGGCAGCGGCGGAGTGCAAGGCAAGGGCTGGACCCAGGGAACTCAATCGCAACTGGAATTCTTGCCGGAGCGCCATACCGATTTCATCATCGCCGTGCTGGGAGAGGAGTTCGGTCTGGTCGGCATGCTGCTCATTCTCACGCTGTACTTGTTGATCGTGACCCGCGGTCTGGTGATCGCCAATAGTGCCCAGGATACTTACGGGCGTCTGGTGGCGGGTAGTATAACGCTCACCTTTTTTATTTACGTGTTCGTCAATATCGGTATGGTCAGTGGTATCTTGCCTGTAGTCGGGGTGCCGCTGCCGCTGGTCAGTTTTGGCGGGACCTCCAGCGTGACCTTGCTGGCGGGTTTCGGTATTCTCATGTCCATTCAAAGCCACCGTCGCTTGCTGGTGCGCTAGCAAGCGCTGCAACGTGCTCGCGGAGCGGGCAAGTGGCAATAGGGAGTCGTTAGACAATGAAGGCCGTCCTTCGCCAGACACTGGGCGCGTTACTTGCCACGGCAATGTTCGCCAGCCCAGCCGCTCAGGCTGCAGAAGACTTCGATCCTGCCCACAATCCCAAGACTCAGGCCCTGGTCGACGAACTGGTATCGCGTGGGGGCGATCGGGATTGGCTGGAGCTGGCATTGCGCCAGGCCGAGTTTCGCCCTGCCGTACTGGAGGCCATGACCGGTGCCGCCGAGCGCCGTCTGGTATGGCACGAGTATCGGGATATCTTCATCAAGCCGCAACGCATCGAAGAGGGGGCGGCGTTCATCCAGGCACACCAGGAAGCCTTCGACAAGGCTCAGGCCGAGTATGGCGTCGCGCCGGAAGTGATCGCCGCCATCATTGGCGTCGAAACCTTTTACGGGCGTCATACCGGCACACATCGGGTCATCGACTCCCTGGCGACCCTGGCATTTCATCATCCCAAGCGGGGCGATTTCTTTCGCGGTGAGCTGGCGGCATTTCTCGAAATCACCAGTGAGCAGAATGTCGATCCACTGACCCTGGAGGGCTCCTACGCCGGTGCCATGGGTTTTCCACAATTCATTCCGACCAGTTATCAGGCCTATGCCGTGGACTTCGACGGCGATGGCAAGCGTGATCTTTGGCATAACCCGGTCGATGCAATCGGCAGCGTCGGCAATTACTTCGCCCGGCATGGCTGGAAGACGGATGGCGCCATCGTCACCGAGGCCAAGGGCCCCAAGACACCCCCCAAGGCGGTGAATTTCAACCGTACCCAGAAGCCTTATGTGAGTGTCGGTGATTTGCGTGGCGAAGGTGTCGAACCAACCGCTGGCGCAGTCCTCGAGGATTCGGACCAGGTGATTCCGTTATCGCTGGAGACCCGTGATGGTTCGATGCGCTACCTGCTGGGCCACGACAATTTCTATGTCATCACGCGTTACAATCACAGCCATCTTTATGCCATGGCCGTGACCACCCTGGCTCAGCGCATCCGTGACGTCCTGGAGAGTGAGGTATGATACGACGTTTGCTGTGTGCCGGGTTGGCCTTTGCGCTCCTGGCAGGGTGTGCCGGCGGCGGTCATAGAGGCGATGGTGCCCCAGGTTCTGCAACGAAAAGTTCCGCAGCGAAGAGCGGCGGTGGGCGTTATGCCATGAACAGTGATGCCTACCCGGAGTTGCCTCCAGACGTTTCCGATGTGCCCGATGCCGTGCCTCGGGTCGAGCCCCGATCCGCCAGCGGCAACCGCCCCACCTATCAGGTATGGGGCAAGACCTATCATGTATTGTCGGATTCTACCGGCTACGAGAAACAAGGCACCGCCTCCTGGTATGGCCAGAAGTTTCACGGCTACGCCACGGCCAGCGGTGAAATCTACGATATGTACAAGATGTCCGCGGCGCATCGTTCATTACCGCTGCCGACCTATGCGCGAGTCACCAATATCGACAACGGACGCTCGGTCATCGTCAAGGTCAACGATCGGGGGCCTTTTCATGGCGATCGTCTGATCGATCTTTCCTATGCGGCGGCGGCGCGTCTGGATATCCTGGGTAATGGTACGGGACGAGTGGACGTCGAAGCCATCGATCCGGTGGCCTGGCAAGCGCGACAGCAGAACACGGCCCCGCCCGGCGAACGACGCCAGGTCACTCGGTCGTCCCCGGCGCCAACGGTTGCCGCATCAACCTCATCACCTTCCTCTCAAGGACAAGCCTCTCCAGGGCCAGCCCTTCAAAAGCAAGGCGCGCCGAAGGCGTCCAGCATCGCGTCCTCCAACGAGACGCAGGCCACGAGGGGAATTGGTGGCTCACGTCTCTTCCTGCAGGTTGCGGCGCTCGGCTCCGCGACCAGCGCCCAGGCGCTTCGTACGCGATTGCAAAGCACACTTGATCGCCCGGTGAGGGTCGATAGCGACAGCCGTGTACACCGTGTCCAGGTCGGGCCGGTGAAAGATCAACCTGCATTGGAAGCCCTGCGCAAAGAACTCGAGCAGGCAGGCTTCGCGCAAGCCTTTACCATAAGAGCTCAAGAGTGAGCCTCATTTTTTCTTCAGCAAGAATCACGAGATACAACGATATGAGACTGTCCGCTTTACCCGTTACGCTAGGGCGCCTGTTACCCGCCACCCTGACCGCTTGCGCGCTGCTGATATCGCCGGTTCAGGCCCAGCAACAAGCGCTGCCGGAATCGATGGTGCCTTCCCCGCCTGGCCTGGCGGCGAGTTCCTGGCTATTGATGGATGCCAATAGTGGTGAAGTGCTGGTCGAGCACGAGGCGGATCAGCCCCTGCCTCCGGCGAGCCTGACCAAGATGATGACGGCCTATATCGTCGAGCGGGAAATAGATGATAATCGTATCTCGCCCGAGGATCAGGTCAATATCAGCGAGAATGCCTGGCGCACCGGCGGCTCACGCATGTTCATCAAAGAAGGCACTCAGGTCGGGGTCGAGGAATTGCTCAAGGGCGTGGTTATCCAGTCGGGTAATGATGCCAGCGTCGCCCTGGCCGAGCATATTGCCGGCTCCGAGTCCGCCTTTGCCGACTTGATGAATCAGCAGGCCCAGCGCCTGGGGATGAGCAACTCCCATTTCGTCAACGCCACTGGGCTTCCCCACGAAAATCATTACGCTTCCGCCAAGGATCTGGCCATACTGGCCAAGCACATCATCAAGGATTATCCGGATCACTACGACACCTACTCCGAGAAGTACTTCACCTACAATGGCATTCGTCAGCCCAATCGCAATCGCTTACTGTGGCGCGATCCTTCCGTCGATGGTCTCAAGACCGGCCACACCGAAGCCGCCGGTTATTGCCTGGTGGCCTCGGCCAAGAAGGACGAGACTCGTCTAATTGCCGTGGTGATGGGCACCAAATCGGATGAGGCCCGAGCCCAGGAAGCACAGAAGCTCTTGAGCTACGGTTTTCGCTTCTTCGAAACCTTCAAGCTTTACGATGGCGGCGCAGTACTCGACAAGCCCCGCGTCTGGGGGGGTGAAAAAGATACTCTGCGCCTGGGGGTAAGCGAGGACGTCTATCTGACCGCGCCTCAGGGCAAGCGTGACAGCATGACCGCAAGACTCGATATTCAAGACACCATCAAGGCACCCATCGAGGCCGGGCAGCGCCTCGGCACGCTCAAGGTGCAGCTGGGAGATGAGGTGGTCAAGGAGCAGCCGCTCATTGCCTTGGAAAGCATCCCGGAAGGCGGGTTTTTCAAAAGGATCTGGGATAATATCGTGCTGTTTGTTACCGGTCTTTTTAACTGATCTCGCGCCGACCATGACCTTGGCTCATGGTCGGCCTTTCCCTGAGCCCCTTAACCATCCCCCTTGGTCGCAACGCAAAGGTTGAGTAGAATACTCGGAAATAGGTTGTGCCGAGTAATCGTCATGAATGACAAGTCCTTGCGAGATTTACGCACCGAGACACCCCAGTCTCCACCCAAGATAGTGTTTCCCTGCGATTATTCACTCAAGATCGTGGGTGACGCTTCGCCAGATTTTCAGGCGGTTGTCGTCGAGACCATCAAGGTGCATGCACCGGCCTTCGATGAGAATGCCATGAGTGCGGTAGATAGCCGCAATGGGCGCTTTCAGTCGTTACGAGTGACAATTACTGCTACCGGTAACGATCAATTGCAGGCACTGTTTGCCTCGCTCAAGGCCACCGGTCGTGTTCATATGGTGCTATGAATGGCTGCGTTAGACGTTTATCGTCTGGGGCGCCAACCCTACGCGCCGGTGTGGCGTGCCATGCGTGCGTTCACCGATCGCCGGGATTCGACGTCTCGGGACGAAATCTGGCTTGTCGAGCATGAGCCGGTGTTTACCCAGGGCCAGGCAGGACGTGCCGAACACGTGCTCATGCCGGGCGACATTCCCGTGGTGCATACCGATCGAGGCGGCCAGGTCACCTATCATGGCCCGGGCCAACTGGTCATGTATCCGCTGCTGGACGTGCGTCGGCGCAAGCTAGGGGTGCGAGAACTCGTCACGGCGCTGGAAAACAGCGTAATCGACGCACTCGCCGAGCAGGGTGTCGAAGCCCATCCCAGAGCCGATGCACCAGGGGTCTATGTCAGGGATGACAAGATTGCGTCATTAGGGCTACGTATTCGTCGCGGTTGCAGCTTCCATGGTGTCGCCTTCAATATCGATATGGATCTTGCACCGTTCGCGCGTATCAATCCGTGCGGCTACGCTGGCTTGAACATGACTCAGATGAACGATCTGGTCGAGCGGCGCCCGCCCCTCGACGAGGAAGCCACTCGCCTGGTGCGTTGTTTCGCCGCGCGGCTGGGTGAGGACAGTATCAACGAGTGTCGTGGCATACCCGAGGGGGTCATGTCCGAGTTAACCGCCGACTCTTCTCAAACCGCAGGATAGGACCGATGACCGAGACCACTGTCGCTAGTCAAGAACGGGCCGCTCCGGCCCCCAAGAAGCCCCGTGCCGAACGAGGCGTCAAGTTGCGTGGTGCCGACAAGGTGGCGCGTATTCCGGTCAAGGTGATTCCCACCGAGACACTACCCAAGAAACCCGACTGGCTTCGGGTGCGCATGCCGGTATCCCAGGAAGTGACACGGATCAAGCAGACGCTGCGCAAGCACGGGCTGCACACGGTGTGCGAGGAGGCCACTTGTCCCAATATCGGCGAGTGCTTCAATGGTGGTACCGCCACCTTCATGATCATGGGCGATATCTGCACCCGACGCTGTCCGTTTTGTGACGTGGCCCACGGCCGTCCCAACGCGCTCAATGAGAACGAGCCCCGGGAATTGGCCGAAGCCATTGCCGAAATGCGGCTGAAGTACGTGGTGGTCACCTCGGTGGATCGTGACGATCTGCGTGATGGCGGGGCACAGCATTTCGTCGATTGTATTCGTGAGATCCGTAATGACAGTCCGTCGATCGAGATCGAGGTGTTGGTGCCAGACTTCCGTGGGCGCATGCAGAAGGCACTGGACATTCTCGAGCAGACGCCGCCGGACGTCTTCAATCACAATCTGGAAACCGTGCCGTCGATCTATCGCCGCGTGCGCCCCGGAGCCGACTATCAATGGTCGCTGGATCTGCTCAAGGGTTACAAGGCACGGCGCCCCGACGTGCTGACCAAATCAGGGCTGATGCTGGGGGTAGGCGAGACGGATGAGCAGGTCATCGAGGTAATGCGCGATCTGCGGGCTCATGATGTCGACATGCTGACCCTGGGACAGTACATGCAGCCGTCCCGTAATCATCTGCCGGTGGATCGCTGGGTACACCCGGACACCTTTGCCTGGTTTGCCGAGCAGGGCAAGGCGATGGGCTTCACCCACGTCGCTTCCGGGCCATTGGTGCGCTCGTCCTATCATGCCGACCAGCAGGCCCACGGTATCGAAGTCAAGTAGACCTCTCGGAATATAATGCAAGCAGACCCCATGAGCGCAAGCCATGGGGTTTTTTCATGAGTGCAAGCTACGCTTCTTGTAAGTGAGGGCTGCGCTTATGCCGACAGCTTCTCGAAACCAGACGGGGAGAAGTAGAGTGAATGCCAAAGGAATTCTCGATCAGTTGATGAAGCAGGCCAGTAGCGTAAGTGGTGCTTCAGGTGGCAGCGGTACCTCAAAGGGTGGGTTCGATATCGGCAAGCTGGCCGGCAGTGGCGCCCTCGGAATGCTGCTTGGCACCAAACGAGGCCGCAAGCTAGGCGGGCAAGGGCTTAAATACGGCGCCTTGGCGGGGCTGGGCATGCTGGCCTGGAAGGCTTGGCAGCATCACCAGCAATCCTCCGCGGCGAGTGGTTCAGACGCTGGCGTGGGCCAGCCGAACTCGGCTCCAGCCGGCAAAGCCGGGCCTTTGGAGCAGCTCGAGGGGCAGCAGCAGGAGCAGCGCAGCCTGGCGATTCTTCAGGCTATGATCGCCGCCGCCCGGGCGGATGGTCATATCGATGCCGAGGAGCGCGCTCAGTTGGTGGAGCAGATGGATGCAATGGGCGCTGATGATGAGCTGCATGCCTGGATGGAGCGGCAGATGCGCGAACCGCTCGATGCCCAGGATATCGCTGCCCAGGCGGATTCACCCCAGGCGGCCCGAGAAATGTATCTGGCCAGCGTGGCCATCGTCGATGAGCAGAATCCAATGGAGCGTGCCTGGCTGGATCAACTGGCCGGCGCTCTCGAGCTGGAGCCCGGCATTGTCAGGGAGCTTGAAGCTCAAGCCGCCTCTGATACCTGATGATCAATGACACAAGAGCACACAGGCCAACGCTTGCCCGAGGGCTTGCGTGACAGGCTATTCTGGAACCTAATAGCCAATAGGGTATATCACTAGTGGTGTTTCATGCGTGAGGAGATGACATTATGGAAGATAAAGGGGCTTGGGATCATCTGAGGAAGGCGGCGGAAGAATTGTGCGATTCTTCACAGGGTCGTGGCGTCGATACGCGCAGTGCTCTGGCTGGCGGCTTATTGGGCTTGTTGGTCAGTACCCGGGGAGGACGCACTCTCTTGGGCAAGACCCTCAAATATGGCATCGTTGCCGGGCTTGGCGCGTTGGCCTGGCAGTCACGTCAACGCGACCAGGCAGGAACTGGCCGGATTGCTAGGGATTCTTTCTCGACCACCGACGGCGTCAAGGGCACTTCGGAAGATGCCGTTAAAGGGACCTCTGACCCCGGCGGCCGAGATTTTCCGTCGCTTTAAACCGAACTTGGTCGTGATCCCGCTGCTTTTTTCATGCGCCCGGAAAACCGGGCGCTTCTGTATCCGTCGCTTCTTACTCTTCTCATTCAAGTAATATGAAATGGTAATCTTTTTAACGCCTCAAAATGTTTAAGTGCTGCTCCGTGGAGCATGCCGTCATTCGTCGTAACCGACGTAGCATTTTAATGCATCCAGCGGGGTGTCAATGTTATTCTGCAGCGCAGCAATTCCCATGTATGGAGTCAAGGCATGTTCCTTCTCACTGCTTCTATCGCAGAAATAGCGCGTCCTTTCTGGGACCCGTTGGGGCTAGGTCGCGCCGCCATCGACTACTGGCGTGATGCGGGTGAGCGTAGCGTGCTCTATCTCGATGTCATGCGTCAGCGCGGTAATCAGTATCTTGCTCATATGGGAGAGACCAAGCCCAATGTGCTGGGGTTTGATTCCGAAATGCTGATGGACGGGCACGATCTTCCTCATCCAGTCAACTATGAGCTGATGCGCATCCTGCCCCCGAAGGGTGTCGAGACCGACGAGAGTATGCGTCCGTTCGTGGTCGTCGACCCACGCGCCGGCCACGGCCCGGGTATCGGTGGGTTCAAGCCGGATAGCGAGCTGGGTGTGGCACTGCGAGCAGGGCATCCCTGCTATTTCATCAGCTTCTTGCCCTTTCCCGAGCCAGGCCAGACCGTCGAAGATGTCGCTGAAGCAGAGGTGGCATTCTTGCGCCATATCATCGAGCGCCATCCCGATGTGGCCGAGAAACCCATGGTAGTCGGTAATTGCCAGGCCGGCTGGCAGATCATGATGGCCGCGGCCTTGGAACCTGAGTGTTTCGGTCCCATCCTCATCGCCGGTGCGCCTCTTTCCTATTGGGCGGGGGAGCGGGGCAAGAACCCCATGCGCTACTCCGCCGGGATGCTGGGAGGAAGCTGGCTGACTGCTCTGGTGAGCGATCTTGGTCATGGTCATTTCGACGGTGCCTGGCTGGTTCAGAACTTCGAGAAGCTCAATCCGGCCAATACGTTCTGGAGCAAGCAGTACAATCTTTACGCCAGGGTCGACACCGAGGCGCAGCGCTATCTGGAGTTCGAGCGCTGGTGGGGCGGGCACGTGGTGCTCAACAGCGAAGAGATCCAGTATATCGTCGATAACCTGTTCATCGGTAATCGTCTGAGTACAGCGCAGCTGCTCACTCGAGATGGACGCCGTATCGATCTGCGCAACATTCGCTCGCCCATCGTGGTGTTCTGCTCTCAAGGAGACGATATTACACCGCCGCCTCAGGCGATTGGCTGGATCGATGATCTGTACGACAGCGTGGAAGATATCCAGGCTCACGACCAGACCATCGTCTACTGTGTTCACGATACGACCGGTCACCTGGGCATCTTTGTATCCGGTAGCGTCTCACGCAAGGAGCACGCGGAATTCACGGCGAACATTGATTATATCGATATCCTGCCGCCGGGGTTGTATGAGGCCAAGGTCAACGAGCGGGATGTCACCCAGGCCAATCCGGATCTGATCGACGGTGATTACCTGCTTGAATTCGCGCCGCGAGATTTCGATGATGTCGATGCCATCGTCAAGACCAACCTCGAGGATGAGCGTCGTTTCGCTACCGTCTCCCGGGTCTCGAATATCAATCTCGGTCTCTATCGGCGTTATTGGCAGCCCTGGATACAGGCGGTGATGACACCTCAGGCGGCACGGCTGCTGCGCCGCTCCCATCCGTTGAAAGTAGGATACCGGCTGCTTTCCGACCGCAATCCCGCTACTGTGCCATTGCCGGTCATGGCCGATGCGATCAAGGCGGACCGGCACGAGGTCGGCGCGAGCAATCCATTCAAGATGGTCGAGCGCATGGTGTCGGATCAGATCGTGCACAGCCTGAATGCCTTTCGCGATCTACGCGATCAGGCAACAGAGCAGTTGTTCATGCAGGTGTATGGTCATCCCGTGCTGCAGACGTTGATGGGACTCAGGGCCGACGATCAGCGCCCATTGCCACTGCCTGGTGCTTCTCCGGAACATCATCGCTTTGTTGCCCAGCGCAGGCAGGAGCTGCGGGCGTCCATCGACCAGGGCGATATTACCCAGGCGTCGGTGCGGGCGCTTATCTTCATCCTGGGGGGATCGGCCACCACGGATGAGCGCAACTTCCAGCGCCTAAAAGCGACGCGTGACGAAATGGGAACCGATATCGACCTGAATACCTTCAAGACGTTGGTACGTAATGAGTTCGAGATCCTCAATCTTGATGGTCATGCGGCCATGGAGGCCTTGCCAACCATGCTCAAGGGCGAAGATGCCGGCACTATCGATACCTACGAGCAACATATCGAGCAGGTAGTGAAGGCCAGCGAACCCCTGGACGACAAGACGCGGGCACGCCTGGCGCTCGTCAAGCAGCTCTTTGCGCGAGCCAAACCAACTCCTCAGCCGACGTCTAGCAAGGGGACGGAATCGGGCAAGGTAACCGCTGCTGCCAAGCCAGAAGGATCATCATCGCGCAAGAGCAATGCCTCTGGCAAAGCGACGCGCAAGAAAACACCCCGCAAGACCAAACCATCGACTTCTTCCGACGATCCCCAGTCGCGCTGATCACGTCGACGTTCGACACGACACCCTGACCGCCTGGCGGTTGGGGTGTACCAGCGACGACTCGCCATCTATTCGACCAGATTCAACCTGTCTGCTACCCCACTCTACTCAAAGGGCGGGTTGCATGAAGTCCTGTGTGGCGGCTAGCCTCGTTAGGCCATCATCCCCCTCGGTGGCCGTGCGGAGCGCGTCCATGTCACTGGCGCGATGCCCGGTGCTGGGGTAGGGTAGGCGCATTTTCCACCGGAAACGCAAGCCGGTACGACGTACAAGCTATCAAGGCCACCGCGGCAGTTTCGTGGGCCTGGGCTCGAGGAATTAACGCACTATGGGCAAATCACTGGTCATCGTCGAGTCGCCGGCCAAGGCCAAGACGATCAACAAATACTTAGGCAACGACTTCATCGTAAAGTCGAGTGTTGGTCATATCCGGGATTTGCCTACCAGCGGATCGGGCAAGAATGCCAGCGATCCCAAGGAGCGTGCCCGTCAGGCAGCGGCTACCCGCAAAATGTCTCCGGATGAGAAGGCCGCTTATCAGAAGAAGAAGGCCTGGACTCAGTTGGTGCGGCGCATGGGCATCGACCCGGAACACGGCTGGGAGGCGCATTACGAGATCCTGCCCGGCAAGGAGAAGGTGGTCGCGGAGCTTGCCAAGCTCGCGGAAAAGGCCGATGCCATCTATCTCGCTACCGACCTGGATCGCGAAGGGGAGGCCATTGCCTGGCACCTCAAGGAAACCATCGGGGGCGACGACGAGCGTTACAAGCGCGTGGTGTTCAACGAGATCACCAAGAATGCCATTCAGGAGGCTTTCAAGGCCCCGGGCAGCCTCAACGTGCCCCGAGTCGAGGCGCAACAGACGCGACGTTTTCTCGATCGGGTGGTGGGTTTCATGCTTTCGCCGCTGCTGTGGAGCAAGGTCGCGCGCGGCTTGTCCGCCGGTCGTGTGCAATCCGTGGCGGTGCGCTTGATCGTCGAGCGCGAACGCGAGATTCGTGCCTTCGTGCCGGAAGAATTCTGGGACGTTCATGCGGACCTGCTGAGTCCCGACAACAGATCGATTCGCTTCGAGCTGGTGCGTCAGGACGGCAAGCCGTTTCGGCCAACGTCTGAAAAAGAGACGCAGCAGCGCATTGCCGCACTCAAAGAAGCCAATCTCGAGATCACCTCGCGGGAAGAGAAGCCGACCAGTTCCAGACCCAACGCGCCGTTCATCACTTCGACGCTGCAGCAGGCCGCCAGCGGTCGTCTGGGTTTCTCGGTCAAGAAGACCATGACCTTGGCCCAACGCCTCTATGAAGCCGGCTACATCACCTACATGCGTACCGATTCCACCAACCTGTCCCAGGACGCGGTGAGCGGTGTCCGTGATTATATTCGAGACGAATTCGGTAAACGCTACCTGCCGGATTCTCCTAACCGTTACTCCAGTAAGGAGGGCGCCCAGGAGGCTCACGAGGCGATTCGCCCCTCCGAGGTGACCCGCACGGCGAGCGATCTAGCCAGCATGGAGCGCGACGCGGAGCGTCTTTATGACCTGATCTGGCGCCAGTTCGTGGCCTGTCAGATGCCCCCGGCGGAGTACCTCTCCACCACCCTGACCGTCGAGACCGAAGGATATGAGCTGCGCGCCAAGGGACGGGTGCTCAAGTTCGATGGCTATACTCGAGTGATGAAGCCTGCCGGCAAGAAGGACGAGGATCAGACGCTACCGGATATTGTCGAGGGCACGCCGCTGACCCTGGAACGGCTCGACCCCCAGCAGCACTTCACCAAGCCCCAGGCCCGTTATACCGAGGCCAGTCTGGTCAAGGAGCTGGAAAAACGCGGCATCGGTCGTCCTTCGACCTATGCGTCGATCATCTCGACCATTCAGGATCGTGGTTACGTCCGGCTCGACAGTCGGCGCTTTTATGCCGAAAAGCTCGGCGATATTGTCACCGACCGGCTCACTGAATCCTTCAACGATCTGATGGATTACGGCTTCACCGCACGCATGGAGGATAGCCTCGACGAGGTGGCCGAGGGCGAGCGCAACTGGCGGGCGCTACTCGATGACTTCTATGCCGGGTTCCGCGCCAAGCTCGAGCGGGCCGAGGGTGATGAGGGCATGCGGCCCAACCAGCCGGTACCCACGGACATCGATTGCCCGACCTGCGGGCGCAAGATGCAGATTCGTACCGCCTCCACCGGCGTGTTCCTGGGCTGCTCCGGTTACAATCTGCCGCCCAAGGAACGCTGCAAGACCACCATCGATCTGATTCCCGGGGATGAGGCCGTCGCCGCGGACGCGGACGACGATGCCGAAACCCAGGCGCTGCGCGCCAAGCGGCGTTGTCCCGAATGTGGCACCGCCATGGACAGCTACCTGATCGACGAGACTCGCAAGCTGCACATCTGCGGTAACAGTCCGGACTGCGAGGGGTATGAGATAGAGCAAGGGCGCTTTCGTATCAAGGGCTATGAAGGCCCGACCATCGAATGCGATAAGTGCGGCAGCGAAATGCAGTTGAAGACGGGGCGATTCGGCAAGTACTTCGGCTGTACCAACGAGAACTGCAAGAACACTCGCAAGCTGCTCAGGAGTGGTGAAGTGGCACCGCCCAAGATGGACCCGATTCCGATGCCGGAGCTTGCCTGTCAGAAGGTCGACGATCACTACGTCCTGCGTGACGGCGCCAGCGGTCTGTTCCTGGCGGCCAGCCAGTTTCCCAAGAATCGCGAGACCCGACCGCCCTTGGTTGAAGAGCTGAAAGCCCATGCCGAGGAGTTGCCGGATAAATATCATTTCCTGCTCAAGGCACCGAGCAAGGATCCGGATGGCCGTCCGGCACAGATTCGCTTTTCGCGCAAGACCAAGAGTCAGTACGTGATGACTGACCAGGAGGGTAAGGCCACGGGCTGGAAGGCGCTCTTCGACAACGGCAAGTGGCAGATCGAGGACAAGCGCAAGTGACTCCGCGGGGGCGCACCAACCAGCTGATCTATCAGGCCGAGCTGCTGCTCGAGGTACCGGCGGGCGACGACGAGCATGCCGTCGCTCGGCGCATGGCCTGTGAAGAGGGAGCGCTGGCGCTGCTCGAGCTGGCGCTCGATGCTGCCTTGCGGGAGATTACCGAGCATGCCCGCCTGACCCGGCATGACTGGCGCGAACTGCTTATCGAGAAAGATGAGGACAATGGCAAAGCCAAGGGCGATAGCAATGATGGTATCGCCGAACTCGAGCGGTTGCGTGAACTTGCCGCAGAGCCCGGCACTTGGCTGAATGTGCTGATTGTGCGCCTGGAGGCCTTGCAGAGCGTCGAGGGCGTCGCACGGCGGGAAGCCGGTTCGTCACTGATCGTGGCCGCCGACCGTATAGCGCTTGGCGATGAGCTGCGTTGGTGCCTCAAGAAGTTCAAGGCATTGCTTCTGGAACTACGCGAAACCAGTATCGAATGGTGACTCACCGGCATTTCAGGTGATACTCTATCGATAGTTTGAAAACGACCATGGCAATCTGCCTTGGTCGTTTTTTGTTGCCTTATTCCTCAGAGGTCGTTTGCAGACGCTCTCTCAAACGGAGGTAAGCGTGTCCGAGACAGCCGTGTTGGAAATCGTCGAACTCGCCGATGGCGAAATCGTGCTGCGCAGTGCAGAACATGAGGGTGAGCCCTTGGTGCGAATTCGCTTCTCCGAAGAGGCGGCCGATCTATTACGCCGGAGCCGCTTCGAAGTCGCCCAGGAAATGATCGATCGCGCTATTACGCGCACGCAGTTGTGGGAAGGAGAAGAGGACGAAACGGCCGCGATCGGGACGGTGCATTGAGCTTGTCCTGGTGATTCAACGCAGCAATCGCGCGCGAAAGCGCTTGCCCTTGATACGACCTTCCTGAATCTGTCTGAGTGCCTGTTTGGCGACGTTGTTGTGGACCGCTACATAGGTGGCGGTGTCGAATACATCGATCTTGCCGATCTGCTCCTGAGTCAATGCGCCCTCGCGGGTCAATGCGCCGACCACGTCACCGGCGCGTAGCTTATGCTTGCGTCCGCCATCGATATCCAGAGTGATCATTGGCGCGTATTGCTTGATGTCACCCGTGTCAGGTGTGTTCTCGAGGACCGCGGAGGGGCCGTCAGCGATAGCACTGCCCTGATACGCTTCGATGCGCTCGCGCCGATGGGTCTCTTGGGGCGTGAAAAGCGCCAGTGCCAAACCCCTTTCCCCGGCACGCCCGGTACGGCCGATGCGATGCAGATGAATCTCCGCATCCGGGGTCGGGTCGACGCTGATGACCGCATCCAGTCCGCTGATATCCAGGCCTCGTGAGGCGACATCGGTCGCCACGAGCAGATTGACGCTGCGGTTGGCAAAGCGCACCAGCACCTGGTCCCGCTGGCGCTGCTCCAGGTCGCCATGCAGCGCCAAGGCGCTGAACCCTTCTGCATTCAGATGCGATGCCAGCGCATCGCAGTCGCGCTTGGTGTTGCAGAACAACAGTGCGGATTCAGGCCTATAGTGCAGCAGCAGTGCGATGATGGCGTCGAACTTGGTTCTCTTTTCAACTGTAAACGCTCGCTGCTGAATCGCTTCGTGCGCGGCAGGCGCATCGACGGTGATACGCTCAGGTTGGCGCTGAATCGCCGCACTCAGTGTTTCGATATCCTCGGGGAAGGTCGCCGAGAACAGCAGGGTTTGGCGGCGCTTGGGCAGCTGGGCCACGATGCGTTCCAGAGTGTCGCGAAAGCCCATGTCGAGCATGCGATCGGCTTCATCCAGCACCAGTTGGCCGACGCTGTCGAGAGTCAGCGAGCCCTTGCGCAGATGATCGTCAATTCGCCCCGGCGTTCCCACCAGGATATGGGCGCCATGGGCCAGAGAGGCAAGCTGGGGGCCGATGGGAACGCCGCCGCAGAGAGTGAGAATCTTGACGTTAGGCAATGGCCGGGCGAGAGCACGCAAGGCCTTGGTGACCTGAACGGCGAGTTCCCTGGTCGGGCACAGCACGAGTGCCTGCGCATCGCTGCGCTCCACCTCAAGGGCCTGTAGCAGTCCCAGGCCGAAGGCGGCGGTCTTGCCACTGCCGGTGCGTGCCTGGGCAATCAGGTCATCCCCCGACAGTAGCGGCGGTAGGCTGGCCGCTTGAATGGGTGTCATATGGGTGTAGCCAAGCACGTCCAGCGCGTCGAGAAGCTCAAAGCGCAGAGCAAGTTGGGAGAAGGGCTGATCGGTCATCGGGTATACTCGGAGGCCATCGAGGCAGGTGCACAACAAAACGGCATGATATCAGCAATGACCGAGTACCGGTGTGAGACTGACGAAGGGCGGCGTTATGAGCGGGGAACGTGTTGTGATTCTGGTCGATGTGCAAAACGTCTACTACACGACCAAACAGGCCTTTGGTCGGCACTTCGACTACAACGCTTTCTGGGCCCGGGCCGCCGCGGGTCGAGAAGTGGTTGCGGCCATCGCCTATGCAGTGGATCGCGGCGACGAAAAGCAGCGTCAGTTCCAGAATATTCTGCGGGGTATCGGCTTCGAGGTGAAGTTGAAGCCTTTTATTCAGCGCCGCGACGGCTCCGCCAAGGGCGATTGGGACGTCGGTATCACCCTTGACGCCATCGAACTCGCCGAGCAGGTCGATAGAATCATCCTTGTCTCCGGCGATGGTGATTTCGATCTGCTGCTGCAGCGAGTTCGACAGCGCTTCGACACTGCCTCCGATGTGTATGGCGTTTCGCGGCTGACCGCCGAATCTCTGGTGCGCTCGGCGTCCCGCTTTATCGCCATCGACGAGGCCTTGTTGTTGCCGCGCCCTTCGTCTCAACCCTCGCGCTGACGTTTCATCCAGTTGATCAAACCGCCTTCGAGCAGCACCTCGACTTGATGCGATGTCAGATCATGGCAAAGCGTGATCTCTTTTCCGTCAGCCTGGGCGGTGATCTCATTTCCGTTCTGCAGCGCCTCGTGAAGTCCCTCGAAGGATAGGGTCTGTTGCGTGTCAAGGGCCTCGTAATCCTTGTCGTCATTGAATCTCAGTGGCAGCACGCCGAAATTGACCAGGTTTTGCCAATGGATGCGCGCAAAGCTTTTGGCCAAGACCACGCGGAGCCCAAGATAACGTGGCGCGATGGCGGCATGCTCCCGACTCGACCCTTGACCGTAGTTACTGCCGGCGATCACGCAATGATCGCCGGTCTCCTTGGCCTGTTGCGCGTATTCTTCATCAATGCCGCGGAAGCAGAAATCCGCGATGCGAGGGATGTTGCTGCGATAGGGCAGCACCTCGTTGCCAGCGGGCATGATCTCATCCGTGGAGACGTCGTCTTCCATCTTCAACAGGACGGTCAACTCAAGATCATCCTCGATGGCGTCGAACTCGGGGAGCGAGGCGATGTTGGGCCCCTTGATCAAGTCGACCTTGCGTGCCTCGGCGACCTCGAGCGGTGCAACGAGATTGCGGGTGTTGATGATGGGATCATCGGGCTCTTCGACGCGTGGGTAGGCGAAGTCGAGATCGCGCGGGTCGGTGATCTTGCCGCACAGGGCCGAAGCGGTCGCGGTCTCGGGACTGCACAGGAACACCCGGTCTTCCGATGTGCCGGAGCGCCCCGGGAAATTGCGCGGCGTGGTACGCAGACTGTTGCTGTCGTTGGCCGGCGCCTGGCCCATGCCGATGCAGCCATTGCAACCGGCCTGATGCAGACGCGCGCCCGCGGCAAGCAGACTCGATACGTGGCCATCGCGTACCAGGGTCTCGAGGATCGAGCGTGAGGTAGGATTGATGTCGAAGGAAACCCAGTCGTCGATCTGGCGCCCCTTGACCATTTCGGCGGCGATGGCGAAATCGCGATAGCCCGGGTTGGCCGAGGAGCCGATGTACGCCTGGGAGAGCGGCTCGCCGGCGACCTCGCGCACCGGCACCACGTTGCCTGGGCTCGAAGGCTTGGCGATCAGCGGTTCGAGGCTTGAAAGATCGATTTCGTCTTCGACATCATAATGGCAGCCTTCGTCGGCATTGAAGGGCGCCCAGTCGTCGCCGCGTCCCTCGGCCTCGAGAAAGCGCTTGACCGCATCATCCGAGGGAAAGACGCTACTGGTGGCCCCCAGCTCGGCACCCATGTTGGCGATTACATGGCGGTCCATGGCCGACAGGCAGGCGAGTCCAGGGCCGTAGTATTCGATGATGCGTCCAACGCCGCCATCCACGCCGTGACGGCGCAGCATTTCCAGGATCACGTCCTTTGCGCTGACCCAGTCAGGCAATTCGCCGGTCAGCTTCACGCCCCATATTTTCGGCATCTTGAGCCGGAAGGGCTCGCCGGCCATGGCCATGGCCACGTCGATTCCCCCGGCGCCGATGGCCAGCATACCGATGGCCCCAGCCGCGGGCGTATGGCTATCCGATCCCAGAAGTGTCTTGCCCGGCTTGCCGAAACGCTGCTGATGGGTCGGATGGCTGACGCCGTTGCCGGCTCGGGAGAACCACACGCCCAGGCGTTCCGCCGAACTCTGCAGAAACAGATGGTCGTCGGGATTCTTGTTGTCTTCCTGGATCAGATTGTGATCCACGTACTGTGCCGAGATCTCGGTCTTGACCCGGTCGAGCCCCATGGCCTCCAGTTCGAGCATGACCATGGTGCCGGTGGCATCCTGGGTCAGGGTCTGGTCGATTCGTAGGGCAATCTGCTCTCCTGGTGACATTTGCCCATCCTGCAGGTGCGCGTCGATCAACTTCTGCGCGAGGTTCATGGCCATGGTGGAATCTCCTTCTCCGTTGTGACTCATATCCAAGCTTAGCGTAGTCAATGGAATGGAAAACATGACGATCTAGACTAACGTTGTACCACGACGTGCTGACAAACCCGTCTTCATTCCTCTATCTTACGTTAACGTCAACTATATATTGCCATGTCGCCATTACCCCCGGCGGCAACACTGACTACAGTATGGATAGTTGATGAAGACGCATGCCCACAAGGCCACGTACTTCCTCGACCCTCATCCCGGGAAGAGAACAAGGAAGCGCAATCATGAATACAACGAACAAGGCGACCATCGTTCACACGCCAAGCTTCATGGACGGTGACGAGTTTCGTGTTCCCGTCTTCAAACTGCTCAAGCAGGACGGCACTGCCTACAAGAATGCCAAGCTCCCGGATCTCGACCGCGACAAGGCACTGCGTATCTATCGTGCCATGCTGTTCACCCGGGTGCTCGATGAGCGCATGCTGGCGGCACAGCGCCAGGGTCGGCTGAGTTTTTACATGCAGTGTACCGGCGAGGAAGCTTCGATCGTCGGCAGCACGGCGGCTCTAAAAGACGAAGACATGATCATGGCCCAGTACCGGGAGCAGGGGGCGCTGGCCTATCGCGGCTTCGAGGTCGATGAGTTCATGAACCAGCTTTTCGGCAACGATCGCGACTATGGCAAGGGGCGTCAGATGCCGGTGCATTACGGCTCCGAAAAGCTGCACTACATGACCATCTCATCGCCGCTGGCGACCCAGATCCCCCAGGCCACTGGCTACGCCTATGGCCAGAAGATGGCGGGGCAGGGGCACTGCACGATCACCATCTTCGGTGAAGGGGCCGCTTCGGAAGGCGACTTCCACGCCGCTCTGAACATGGCCTCGGTGCATCAGGTGCCGGTGATCTTCCTGTGCCGCAACAACGGCTATGCCATCTCTACTCCGGCCCACGAGCAGTTCTCCGCAGACGGCATCGCCCCGCGCGCCTTCGGCTATCACATGAAGGTGATCCGAGTCGATGGCAACGACATCCTGGCGGTCTATCAGGCCACTGCCAAGGCTCGCGAGTGGGCGGTGGAAAACAACAAGCCGGTGCTGATCGAGGCCATGACCTATCGCTTGGCGGCGCACTCCTCCTCGGATGATCCTTCGGGCTATCGCAGCAAGAAGGAAGAGGAAGCCTGGCGCGACAAGGATCCGGTGCGTCGCATGCGGCTGTGGCTGGAGAGCAAGGGCTGGTGGAGCGAAGAGGAGGAAAAACAGGAGCAGGAGACCCGGCGCCGCGAGGTGCTGGACGCTCTGAAGCGTGCTGAAAAGCGTCCTCCCCCGGCGCTCGAGACGTTGATCAGCGACGTTTTCGAGTCCACCACGCCACAACTCACCGAGCAGCTTGAGCAGCTCAAGACGCACATTCGCAAGTACCCAGACGCCTACCCGAAGGGTGCCAAGTCGCTTGAGGATACCGAGGGAGGTGCCCGAGATGCCTGATATGAACATGCTCAAGGCCATCAATAATGCGCTGGATATCGCGATGGCCGCGGACGACAAGGTGATCTGCTTCGGCGAGGACGTGGGGGTATTCGGTGGGGTCTTCCGCGCCACCAGTAACTTGCAAGAGAAGTATGGCCGCGCGCGCTGTTTCAATACCCCGCTGGTGGAACAAGGCATTATCGGTTTCGCCAATGGTCTGGCAGCTCAAGGGTCCAAACCGGTAGCAGAGATTCAGTTCGCCGATTACATCTTTCCGGCGTTCGATCAGATCGTCAACGAGACCGCCAAATTCCGCTATCGCTCGGGCAATCTGTTCAACGTCGGCGGTCTGACCATCCGCACCCCCTATGGCGGCGGCATTTCCGGCGGGCTTTATCATTCGCAGTCGCCGGAGGCCTATTTCGCCCATACCCCTGGCCTGAAGGTGGTCGTGCCGCGCAATCCGCATCAGGCCAAGGGGCTTTTGCTGGCCGCGATCCGCGATCCCGATCCGGTGCTATTCTTCGAGCCAAAGCGATTGTATCGCGCCTCCACCGGCGAGGTGCCGGAGGAGGACTACCAACTGCCGTTGGGCGAGGCGGAAATAATCAAGGAAGGCAACGATATCACCCTGCTCGCCTGGGGCGCCCAGATGGAGATGGTGGACAAGGCCGCCGAGCTTGCCGAGAAAGAGGGCATTTCCTGCGAGATCATCGACCTGCGCACCATCGTGCCCTGGGATGTGGAGACGGTTGCCGAATCGGTGTTCAAGACCGGGCGCCTGCTGGTGACCCACGAGGCGCCCTTGACCGGTGGCTTCGCCGGAGAAATCGCCGCCACCATACAGCAGCGCTGTTTTCTTTATCTGGAATCCCCCATCGCTCGGGTGACCGGTCTGGATACGCCTTTTCCATTGACCCTGGAGAAGGAGTACATGCCGGATCATCTGAAGATCTTCGAGGCGATCAAGCAGAGCATCGATTACTAGCCGATTCCAGGTTGAGGAGAACATTATGAGCGATTTTATTCTGCCGGATATCGGTGAAGGCATCGTCGAATGCGAACTGGTCAAGTGGTTGATCAGTGAGGGCGATGAGATCGAGGAAGATCAGCCCGTCGCCGAGGTCATGACCGATAAAGCCCTGGTGGAGATACCCGCGCCCAACAAGGGCCGGGTGACCAAGCTCTATTACCAGGAGGGCGAGACCGCCAAGGTGCATTCACCTCTGTTTGCGGTCGAAGAAGCCGGTGAGGATGCCAAAACGCCGGGGGCCGAAGCGCGTGTCACCGCAGAAAAAACGCAAGATTCCAGCACTGCCAGCGCTGAGGGTGACGACGCGGCTGAGCCGGTCTCGGCCAGTGCCGATACCGCGGCCAATGACGATGATGAGAGTGAAGACTTTATCCTGCCGGACATTGGCGAGGGTATCGTCGAGTGTGAGGTAGTGAGCTGGCGCATCGCCGAAGGCGACGAGATCGAGGAAGATCAGCCGGTGGTGGACGTCATGACCGACAAGGCGATGGTGGAGATCACCGCGCCCAAGGCCGGTCGCGTGACGCAGCTGTATTATCGTCAACAGGAAAACGCTCGGGTGCATTCGCCGCTGTTCGCGTTTGTCCCGCGGGAACGCGAGGATGTCGGTAAGCCGCAGACACCCTCCAGTGCCGCGTCTAGCACAGCCGCAGCCAGCGAGCCCTCTGGTGCCCAGGCGACCAGGAAAGACAGAGCCGCTTCCGGCTCAGGCGCCTACGGGCGGATTCCCGCCAGCCCGGCGGTGCGCCGGCTGGTACGCGAGCTGGGCGTGCGGCTCGAGGACGTGTCCGGTTCCGGCAAGGACGGACGGGTGCTCAAGGAGGACATACTCGCCTTTGAGAAAGGGCGTGGCAAGAAAGCACAGGCCACTGAGTCAGCCTCAGCCGCCAGGGATGAGAAAACCGCCACAACGCCCCGGCATCAGGCCTCTGCCGGCGATGCGCAGGACGAGATAGAAGTCGAGCCGATCAAGGGTATGCGCGCGGTGATGGCCAAGCGCATGGTCGAGTCCGCGACGACCATTCCGCATTTCAGCTACGGCGACGAGATCGATGTCACGGAGCTGCTGGCACTGCGCGGGCAATTGAAAGTCGAGGCCGAGAAACAGGGCACGCGACTAACCCTGATGGCGCTGATCATGAAGGCCATGGCGCTGGCGGTGCAGGAGTATCCCATCCTCAACAGCCGGATCAGCGAGGACGGCACGGAGATTCATTATCAGCCCCACTGCAATATTGGCATGGCGGTGGACAGCCGGGCGGGGTTGATCGTACCCAATATCAAGCAGGTGGAGCGGTTGAGCATTCTGGAGATCGCTGCGGAGGTCGAGCGGCTGACTCAGGCCGCCCGGGACGGGCGGGTCAGCCAGGCGGATCTCAAGGAGGGCACCATCAGCATCTCCAACATCGGCGCGCTCGGTGGCACCTATGCCGCACCGATCATCAACGCGCCGGAAGTGGCCATCGTCGCCCTGGGGCGCACCCAGCAGCTGCCGCGTTTCGACGAGAACGGCAATGTCGTCTCCCGCTCGATCATGACGATCACCTGGTCCGGGGATCACCGCATCATCGATGGGGGCACCATCGCGCGGTTCTGTAATCTGTGGAAGGCGTATCTGCAGGCACCGCAGAGCATGCTGTTGAAGATGGTTTAGAATCTATTTCCAAATTCCGTGCCGTGATGGACGCCGGTGGTAAGGCAAAGCGAGGGCCTTTTGCCATGGCCGAAAAATGCTCCATGCTATTTCGGCATTTCCGCCATCCATGGCGGTCAGAGAGCAAAAGTAGCGCCCAGGGAAGGGTTCACAGCGCCCTCGCGGTGGCTTGCCGCCGGAAAAGTCCATCCTGTCTACCGAGTCTTGAAAAGCACCCTTAGGCTTGCCTCATGACCCAGGACGCCCTGCAGCAGTTCTATATTCCGGAAGAGCAGTCGATCTATCTGCTCAGCCACGACGATGCCAAGAAGCTTCGCGACTGGGTGGCGCTGTGTCAGGCCCAGCTCGAACAGCTGGGCTATCGGCGTATCGAATTGATCGGCAAGGGCGCCTACGGCTTCGTCTTCGCCGGATTGGCCAGTCAGGAGAACGCTCCGGACGCGGAGTATGTGTTCAAGTTCACTCGGATCACCCTGCCGGAGTCGCTGCAGGATCGCCTCGAGGAAGAGGCGTTCATGCTCGATCAAGTGGACCACCCGCGGGTGCCGCGCCTGATTGCCTTTCAGCGCATCCGCAAGCAGTCGATTCTGGTGATGGAGCGTGCCCCGGGAATCAATTTCGAGGAGTATTCGCTGCGTCATGGGCGTCTTGCGCCACGACTCGTCATCAAGTTGGCGGCACAACTGGCGGATATGCTGCGTGCCCTGCGGCGTGAGGCCGGCCCCGTCGGCAAGCCCATCGTGCATGGCGACATCAAGCCCTCCAATCTGGTCTTCGATCCCGACCATGAGCGAGTGGCATTGATCGACTGGGGATCATCGGTGTTCGCTCAGCTCGATGCGGATCAGCAGTTCGTCTCGACCAGCGTCATGGAGTTGATGTCCGATAACCTGCAACAGACCAATGCGCGCCTGGGAGATGTCTATTTCATTGGTGAGGAACAGCTGAACGGGGCGCTATCGTCTCCACGCTTCGACGAACAGGGCGCTGCCGCTACGCTCTATGCCCTGGCTTCGGCTCAATCCTGCCGGTTTGGGCATCGTGCCATACCCGCCACCTCTCTCGGGTTGCCCATGGAGTTCGCCCGCATGCTTGACGGCATGCTCGATCCTGACCCGCAAGTGCGGGCTCGGGCTGGCGATTATTTCCTCGCGCATATGCCGCGTCTGGCGCGCACGGTGATGATCGATCTTCCGGAGAAGCCCGAAACCGCGGTGGTGCCGGTATGGGTGCGACCCAGCCATCGTGAGATCGATACCGTGGTGTACAGTTCACGCAAGTCGTTTCTGCGCGAGGAGGATGGCCGGGATGAATTGAATGCGGTCAACGATGTGCAACTCGATCGTTATTACAAGAACTTCATGCAAGGCATGGGCGAGACCGAAAAAGCCTTTTTGGCGGCGGTGAGCCGGCTGGGCAAGTATCCGGTGGTGGGTGGGCTGGCGGTGCGCTGGGAAGCCGATGGGGTCTACATCGACAGCGTGCTCAATCTGCACGACCTCGAACGCAAGGCCGCCTTCGTGGCGGCGGTCAATAACATGGTCAGTCTGGCTCGAGCCATCTATCGTCGCGGTGTATTCAAGAGCTGCCTGTTCAATGCCCGGGATACCCTGCATGTCGATCGCGATGGGCCGGATGAGCCCTTCATTCCCGAACCCGGCATGACGCTGCCTTATGAGGTGAGTGCGGCGCCGGATCTAGAGGATCGCACCCGGGTACATTCCTATTTCGAGGATGGCCCGGACCCGGAGGAGTTCTTGCAACTACCCGACGATATCATCCGTCATCTCGAGAACCTCAATGCTATCCACCACACCGGATTGATCATCTTCGAGGCATTGCCTACTCATCTCAAGATCCACAGCTACTATCGCCTGCTGGACCCGGCTCGGGAGACGGCGTTCCGCGATTGCCTGGATGCCATGTTGAAGGCGGTACCTTTGATTCGAGGCCAGGGTATCTCCGGTTACATGAAGATGCCCTATAAGGACACCAAGGTGTTTTCACATATCGAGCGCCTTCCTGAACGCTACTATCCCCGGGACCCTCGCGCCCACGACACCGACAGGACCGCTGTGTTCTGAAGCGCTGCTCAGGATTTAACGTCTGATAAATACAACCTGGAGATCATGGCATAGGCTGTGTTCCATATTAGCCTGTGACACGCACGGCTTGAGAATTTCATTCTCACTTGGTATGCACTATGCCCTGAGATGGCATGGCCAACGCTGACAGCAGACTAACGGAGGAGTTTGCCATGAAAGATACTCAAGATCTGTTTCCGACACGTCTGGAACGCAAGTTGGGAATGTTCGAGCGCATCGACCCGACGGTACATAGCCAGGGCGAGCAGCGCTCCAACGGACCCTTGAGCCAAGACAAGATCGACGAGTTCGATCGCAAGGGATTCATCTCATTCGACAGCTTCTTCGACAAGGAGGACATGGATGCCTTCATCCAGGAGCTGCGCGACTACGAGGACGACGAGGATCTGAAGCTGTCCGAAGGTACCATCCTCGAGCCGGGCCATGAGGAGATCCGATCGATTTTCGGCATCCATGAGGTCTCCGAGCGCTTCAGTCGTCTGACTCGGGACCCACGCCTGTTGGCGATGGTCCAGCAACTGCTGGGTAGCGACGTCTACATCCACCAGTCGCGTATCAATTACAAGCCTGGCTTCAAGGGCAAGGGCTTCGACTGGCACTCCGACTTCGAGACCTGGCACAGCGAAGACGGCATGCCGCGCATGCGCTCCTTGAGCTGCTCGATCGTGTTGACCGATAACGGTGAGTTCAACGGTCCTTTGATGCTGATTCCCGGTTCACACAAGTATTTCGTCCCCTGCATGGGACGCACCCCGGAGAATAACTACAAGGAGTCGCTGAAGAGCCAGGAAATCGGTGTGCCGGATGGTGCCAGTCTCAAGGAGCTCATGCTCAAGGGCGAGATCGAGGCGCCCAAGGGGCCGGCGGGTTCGCTGATCATGTTCGAGTGCAATACCCTGCATGGGTCGAACATCAACATGTCCTGCTGGCCGCGCAGCAACCTCTTCTTCGTCTACAACAGCGTCGAGAACACGTTGCACGACCCGTACTGCGGCAACAAGCCGAGACCCGAATTCCTGGCCAATCGCTCGGATTGGGCGCCACTCAAGCCAGTAGACGATTGAGGCGGCAATCCCAACGGCATTCGACAAGGCACCCATGCGGTGCCTTTTCTTTTGAGGTGACGAGCAGCGTGTATTGATGAAAGAACTTGGTTAAATCGGTACAATCGCGCACTTTTGCACGCTCGGCCTCGTCGAGCCCCTTCGATTGGACCTTTCGTGATCTCTACCGTCAACATCACCATGCAGTTCGGGGCCAAGCCCCTGTTCGAGAATGTCTCGGTCAAGTTCAACAACGGCAATCGCTACGGCCTGATCGGCGCCAATGGCAGCGGCAAGTCGACCTTCATGAGAATTCTCGGTGGCGATCTCGAACCCTCCGCCGGCCAGGTGATGCTCGAATCCGGTACGCGCCTGGGCAAGTTGCGCCAGGATCAGTTCGCTTTTGAGCAGCATCGGGTCATCGATACCGTGATCATGGGCAACACCGAGTTATGGCGAGTCGCTGTCGAACGCGAGCGCATCTACGCCCAGACGGACATGAGCGAAGAGGACGGCATGCGGGTCGCGGACCTGGAAGTCCAGTTCGCCGAACTCGACGGCTATACCGCCGACGCCCGCGCTGGCGAACTGCTCCTGGGTCTGGGGATTCCCGAATCGCAGCACGTCGGCCCCATGAGCGCGGTGTCGCCGGGCTGGAAGCTGCGGGTGCTGCTCGCTCAAGCCCTGTTTTCCGACCCGGATGTGTTGCTGCTCGACGAGCCCACTAACCACCTGGACATCAACACCATTCGCTGGCTCGAGGGGGTGCTCACGGCTCGCAACAGCACCATGGTGATCATTTCCCACGATCGCCACTTCCTCAACAGTGTCTGTACTCACATGGCGGATCTGGACTACGGCGAGCTGCGGCTGTTCCCTGGCAATTACGATGAGTACATGACCGCGGCGACCCAGGCGCGCGACCGCCTGCATGCCGATAACGCCAAGAAGAAGGCGGAAATCGCCGAGCTACAGGCCTTCGTCAGCCGTTTCTCGGCCAATGCCTCCAAGGCCAAGCAGGCCACCTCCCGCCAGCGCAAGATCGACAAGATCAAGCTCGAGGAGGTCAAGCCGTCGAGCCGGGTCAGTCCCTTCATTCGCTTCGAGCAGAACCGCAAGATTCATCGTGGCGCAGTCAACGTCGAGGCATTGACCAAAGGGTTCGGAGGAGCGCCGCTTTTCGAGCGTCTCGGCCTACAGATCGAGGCCGGCGAGCGGGTGGCCATCATCGGCCCCAACGGCGTCGGCAAGACCACGCTGCTGCGCTGTCTGATGGGCGAACTGGCGCCGGATGCCGGTTCGGCAAAATGGACCGACAGCGCGGAGCTCGGCTACTTCGCTCAGGAGCACGGCGACGATTTCGCCAATGACGCCACCCTCTACGAGTGGATGGCGCAGTGGACCGATGGTGGCGAGCAAATGATTCGCGGCGCCCTGGGGCGCATGCTGTTCTCCAACGACGAGATCGGCAAGTCGGTGAAGGTGATCTCCGGTGGCGAGCAGGGACGCATGCTGTTCGGCAAGCTGGCGCTACAGAAGCCCAACGTCCTGCTCATGGATGAGCCCACCAACCACCTCGACATGGAATCCATCGAGGCGCTCAACCTGGCGCTTGAGCACTATCCGGGCACGCTGATCTTCGTCAGTCATGATCGAGAATTCGTCTCCTCGCTGGCCACGCGCATCCTGGACATGAGCGGCGAGGACGTGGTCGATTTCAGTGGCAGTTACGATGAGTATCTGCGTAGCCAGGGTGTCTTTGGTTAGTGACATGCGCGGCGCTTACCGTATTCTGACCAATGGACCGGAGCTTGAGGGGAAATCTCATTATGAACACGCCTAATGCACGCTTTGATACCGCCATCGCCCGTCTGGATGCCCTGCATGCCGAAGATCCGCGTCGGGAGATAGTCGACGGTCAGGAAGTGCCCCATGAGCTGCTCTATGCCCAGCGCATGAGCGCTTGGCTTGACCAGGTGGAGCCCAATGCCTCGGACGCTCTGCGTCTGGCGGTGCGTGCTCAGCATCTGCAACGCTGGCGCGTTCCGAGAGCCGACTACCCCCAGGATCGCCCCGGCTACCTGACCTGGCGCCGCGACCTGGGTCGTATTCAGGCCGAATGGGCCGCCCAGGTCTTGGATAAAGTGGGCTACGAAGCGGCACTTTGCGAACGTGTTGCCCAGATGATTCGCAAGGAGCAATTACGGCGTGACCCGGAGGCCCAGGCGCTTGAGGACACGGCCTGTCTGGTCTTTCTCGAGCACTACTTCGCCGACTTTTCCAGTGAACATGATGAAGAGAAGCTGATGCGCATCCTGCGCAAGACCTGGAACAAGATGTCGCCGCGTGGGCACGAGCTTGCCGTCACGATTCCGATGACGGCCGAGGCGCAACGTCTGGTGCAGAAAGCCCTGGAGTGATTGCACGAAAGCCTCATCCTGCTCGCGGTGTTGGTATCAGTTTCTTGCCTGACCAAGATGGCATTTGCCATCAACGATGTTGAATAGCTTGCTATTTATAGCTAAAGCCTATTTTTAACTGACTAAGATCAATTTTTCGCCTCTTTCCCGCTTCCATACTGTTGTCACGCCTGTTTCCAGGTCACTGAGGCCGTGGCCATGGCTTGTCAAACGTCGTTGCAAGGGGGAGGTGTCATGCGGCACGCAAAAGACACGACCATCGCCAATCTTCTGCCAGAAGAACTGCTCATACTGGCCAATGCCCACGAGGGCCAGGAGGTCAGACGCTATCGGCTCATGGCACTACGCTTTCAGCCCTTCAATATCGGGATAAGCCGCTTGATGGACATGCTGGTGCTCGAAAGCCAGTGGCGTCTGGATGAACTCGTCCGGGTGAATGCCTATCTCGGTTTTGAATACTTGCCCACGACCAGGGCAGTGCACAAGACACCCCTTGGTCATCATCCCTTCTTCGTTCTCGATCAGCAGGTGGCCAGCCAAGCGCTGGAGCGCATGCTCGGCGATGAACGGCACTCTCGGCATCTTTATCAACAGCTGCTCGAGGTCAATGCCACTTCGGAGCTCGCAGCCCTGTTCGCCTCATTCATCGACCAGAAGCAAGCCCAGTGCCGAGTGCTAGAAGAAGCCCAGGACCGGCTTTGAATCGGTTATATCGTCTGAGCGCGACCGATTAGCCCAGACGATGCCATTGGACAAGAGTCGGATAACCGATCTGGAGCATAAGACACGATGGGTCCATCTGGGCGCCCGCCGTGGATTCGCATCACACCACTGAAACGTCATTATTTTGTCGAGCATACGAACGCAGGAATCTGTATGCTGCGATATCGGGTGGCTGGTGCCGATGAACTTATCGCCTCTTCGGTAAGGGTCAGAGGAGTCAGGCACCCAAGTCGGCGAGCATGCGAGCTCTCTGCGCAAGGAGTCGATTGCCGCTACTTCTTTTCAATTAATGACATATTGTGTGAAACCAGAGAAAAAAGGTGTGAAGAGTCAAGTGATACGTGGGCTGCTACTATTCTTAATATTGCTGTTTTGTATTCCAGGATTATATGCTAGCCCCGATGATCAAGCGGTGTGGTTGCTGGTAGACGATGAAACATCCACTTTGCACGTTTATCGAGGCGATCAGGAAATCGAGCGGTTCTCACCGATTTCCTTAGGGCGTGCAGGCGCCAAAAGACCGCGTTTCAGTGGCGATAAAACCACGCCTACGGGTGAGTTTCATATCAATTGGATCAACCTCGATAGTCGCTTCAATATTTTCCTGGGGCTCGATTATCCTACACTTGCGCATGCTCGTGAGGCTCGGGAAGCGGGCATATTGAGCGATGATGAATTCTATGATTACCTATCGTATTATCGGCGTCACGGAGCACCGCCTCAAGATACAGTGCTCGGTGGCAACATCGGTATTCATGGTCTAGGGGAGAGTGACCCGGTCATTCATCGACGTTATAACTGGACGGAAGGCTGTGTTGCGGTGACCAACCAGCAAATAGAACGTCTGACGGACTTGGTGAAGCTTGGCACGAAAGTTATCATCCGCTAGGTTATGAAAGAAGAAGTTGCAAGAAGGCCTGCCTACGCAGGAAACGTAAGTAAAACCAAGGAAGACTCAAGGAGAACAGCATGAAAAATACTCGCACTACGCTCAAGATCGCTGCTGCTGGTGTGGCGCTGGCCGTCATGGCAGGCTGCTCATCAAACGCTAGCGAAGAGCAAAGTGGCAAGATGAGCCAGGCTGACATGCAGAGTCAGGAAACCCGTACCATGGCTCGCGAAGCTCTGAGCACTGCGCAGCAGGCACAGCGCACTGCAGAGCAGGCCCTGCAGCAGAGTCAGCAAAACAAGCAGGAAATGGATCGGATGTTCGAGCGTTCCATGCGTAAGTGATCCATCGATCATGGCATCTCGAAGAGATGCCATGATATGGACTGAAAGACTCGAAAGCCCTGCCTAGGCAGGGCTTTCGTCGTTATGGAGGCGTCAATCTCGACACTCCATCACGACATGGGTCAGCAGGGCTTGATTCAAGCATCATCCGTTGCCATACCTGTGTCGAGACGGCTGTATATCGATTCGAGAAGTTCGAGATTGTCGTAGAGAGGATCATTGGGTTTGCGCTCGATCGTCTCAAAGGGTTGCTCGACCAATACCAGGGGTTCGGTCATGCCTGTGGCATTTTCGGTCACTCGCTTCAGGCGTGCGAAATCGACCGGATACTGCTGACCCTTCACGACATTCGACACGGCGGTAAATGCCTCATCGATGCGCTTGATCGAGGTGTCATCCGACTCCTCCATGGATGGATAGGCCTGAACGTGAAGAATACCACTTTGCGACCAGCCGACCTTGAGAGGGGAGTTGATCAGGCGCACCTTGGTGCCTACGGGTAACCGGGAAAACAAGCTGTCGATATCCTCGGGCAGCATGCGAATACAGCCATGGGTCACGCGCATGCCGACCCCCCCTGGGCGATTGGTGCCATGAATGAGATAGCCGGGTATGTTCAAGCGCAGGGCATGTCGCCCCAGCGGATTGTCAGGGCCCGGGGGAACGACGCGTCCCAGAGGCCGACCTTCCTCTGCGTGCTCTTTGATGATCGAGGCGGGGGGATACCAGGCGGGATCCTTGGCCTTGGCGGTGATCGTAGTCTCGCCCAAGGGGGTTTTCCAATCCATACGGCCAACGCTTACTGGATAGGTTTCGACCTCCGGTGCCTCGCCTTCCTTGGTGGGGGGATAGTAGTAGAGTCGCATTTCAGCGACATTCACCACAATGCCCTCTCGCGGGCCTGGCGGTAGAATGAAGTGTGTGGGAATGACGATCTCGGTACCTTCCCCCGGGAGCCATACGCTGACCTCCGGATTGGCTCGACGCATTTCCTCATAGCCGATGCCATAGCGGCGGCCGATATCGATCAGGGTGTCGTCATGACGTGCCGTGGTCGTCTGTACCTGGCCGATGACATCGCTGTTTTCCTGCAGCCTATAATGCTCGATTCCCGGCTGTGGAGTGGTGGTCTTCGCCGCATCTCGTGCGGCTGAAGGAGCCACGTCTTGCGCGGCAAAAAGGGAAGGGGGCAGTGCCAGCAGGCTTAAGGCCAACCACATCTGCGGTGATATCAGCATCGAATGCATGTAAATGACCTGTCCAAGTCGATGATCGGGTGGCCGTTGCCATCTCGTTAAGTATATTCCCGCAGGCGGATTCCCGGTAGTCCAGGAGCCCAGCGAAATGGCGGCTGGTATTTCCTCAGGCCGCCTGCGCTTTGCGATTCAAGGTGTCGAGTAGGGCGTCGATGGCCTGCAAGCGGGCTTCGGCGGTTTCCATCTCAAGCTCGAAGCGTAGCGTATCGGCCCCTTCCAGCCGGTAATGAGCCGGATCGCGTTGAATCAGCTCGACCAGGGTCATCGGCTCGACGGCGGGGGCGCTGCCGAAAATCACACGCCCGCGCTCCGAGCCGGCCTCCAGGCGTACGATCCCCAGGCGTTCGGCCCGTTGGCGCAGCCGGGTCTGACGGAACAGCGTCTTGACCGGCGTGGGCAGTAGGCCGAAGCGGTCGATCATTTCAACCTGAAGCTCGCGAAGATCCGCCTCGTTCTCCGCGTTGCTGATGCGTTTGTACATGATCAGGCGCTGTTGTACATCATGCAGGTAGTCGTCGGGAATCAACGCAGGCAAGTTGAGGCTGACTTCCACACCTTCGTCCAGCGGCGCCTCGATGTTGGGGGTCTTGCCGGCGCGGATCGCCTTTACCGCACGATCGAGCATCTGCATATAGAGGCTGTAGCCGATGGTTTCCATCTGACCGCTCTGCTCGTCGCCGAGGAGTTCGCCGGCACCGCGAATTTCCATGTCGTGGCTGGCCAGGGTGAAGCCGGCACCCAGGTCTTCGGCCTGGCTGATCGCCTCGAGACGCTTCAAGGCGTCCTTGGTGATGGCCTTGGGTGGCGGCGTCAGCAGATAGGCATAGGCCTGGTGGTGACTACGCCCGACACGGCCACGCAACTGATGAAGCTGGGCCAGGCCGAACTTGTCGGCGCGTTCGATGAGAATGGTGTTGGCGCTGGGCACATCGATGCCGGTCTCGATGATGGTCGAGCATACCAATACATTGAAGCGCTTGTGGTAGAAGTCCGACATGATGCGCTCCAGAGAGCGCTCCGGCAGTTGACCATGGGCCACTGCGACCCGGGCTTCCGGCACCATGTCGCGTATCTTCTGGGCTGCCTGTTCGATACTTTTGACTTCGTTGTGCAGGAAGTAGACCTGCCCCCCACGCAGGATCTCGCGCAGCATCGCCTCCTTGATTATCGGCTCGTTGCGTTGCTGAACGAAGGTCTTCACGGAGAGGCGGCGCGCCGGCGGGGTGGCGATGATCGATAGATCGCGCATGCCGCTCATGGCCATGTTCAGGGTGCGCGGAATCGGTGTGGCGGTCAGGGTGAGAATATCGACCTCGGCACGCAGGCTTTTCAATCTTTCCTTTTGCGCTACCCCGAAGCGATGCTCCTCATCGATGATCAGCAGCCCCATGTTGGGGAGCTTCATCGTCTTCGAGAGCAGTTTGTGGGTGCCAATGACGATGTCGGCACGCCCATCTTCGATGCGTTTGAGCGTGTCGGCCTGACCCTTGCCGCCGGTGAAACGCGAGATCAGTTCGATCTGCACGGCGGTATCGGCAAAGCGGTCGCGGAAGTTATCAAAATGCTGCTGAGCGAGCAGGGTAGTGGGTACCAGCACCACTACCTGACGTTCGGAATGGACCGCCAGAAAAGCCGCGCGCATGGCGACCTCGGTCTTGCCGAAGCCCACATCGCCGCAGACCACCCGGTCCATGGGGCGGGGGGCTACCATGTCGCCAATCACGGCATGAATGGCGGCACGCTGATCCGGCGTCTCCTCGAAGGGAAAGCTGGCAGCGAAGCGCTGATACTCTTCACCGGGCTCGGCACAGGCGAATCCCTCGCGAGCTTCGCGGCGAGCATAGACATCGAGCAGTTCCGCGGCGGTATCGCGGATCTTTTCGGCAGCCTTCCGCTTGGCCTTGTCCCAGCTGTCCGAGCCCAGCTTGTGCAGGGGTGCAAGCTCTTCCGAGGCGCCGGCATAGCGTGAGATCAGATGCAGGTTGTCCACCGGTACGTAGAGTTTGGCCCCACCGGCGTATTCGAGCGCGACGAATTCCGCCGCTTGACCGCCTGCCTCCAGCGCTTCCAACCCCTGATAGCGACCCACCCCGTGGGTCTGATGGACCACCGGTGCGCCGGGCCGCAGCTCGGAAAGGTGGCGAACCGCGAGTTCGTTGTCGTCGGTCGTCTTTTCGCGGCGTCGGGTTTGGCGCACCACCTCACCGAACAGTTCCGTTTCGGTGACGATGGCGAGGGCCGGATCCGCGAGCCACAGACCCTCATCGAGTTCGTTTTCGGTGATGGCAAGTCGGTTGTCGGCATCGAGGAACGCCTGCCAGTGTTCGACATGCGGTATTTCCAGATGCAACACGCCAAGCGTTTCCTCCAGCGCTTCGCGACGACCGCGGGATTCGGCGACGAACAGCACGCGAAGATCCCGATGCGCCGCCAAGAATTCTTCGAGCTTGGCCAAGGGCTTCTGGGCCCGGGCGTTGATGGCCACCTGAGGCGGTGCCTGGGTCGAGGGTTGATGTGCATGAGGATGTTCATCGTTATCGACCAGCGCGACCCGGGGTTTGGCCTTGATGGCGGCGAATACGTCGGGCACCGGAATGAAGGCCCGGGCCGGTGGCAGCAACGGCCGGGTAGGGTCGACGCCGAGATTCTCATAGCGGCTCTGGATCGCAGCCCAGTGGTGTTCCGCCGCCTCGAATACACCCGGCAGCAGAGCGACTTGTGTCCTGTCGGCCAGATGATCGAACAGGGTCGCGGTCTCTTCAAAGAATAGCGGCAGATACTGCTCGAGCCCCGGGGAAGGGATGCCTTTGAGGGCGTCGTTGTAGAGGGGGCACTGGCGTGGGTCGACGTCGAACAGCGTCTCGAAACCCTCGCGGAAACAGGCGATGGCCGAACGCGAGAGCGAATATTCGTGGGCCGGCAGTAGCTCGACGCTCGTGACCTTGTCGGCGCTGCGCTGGGTGTCGGGATCGAAGTGGCGCAGGGTATCGATCTCGTCATCGAACAGGTCGATGCGCAGTGGCGCCTCGGAGCCCATGGGATACAGATCGATCAGAGCGCCGCGCAAGGCATATTCGCCGGGCTCATACACGGTCTCCACGGCCCGGTAGCCGGCCCGGGAGAGCTTCTCGCGAAACCCTTCGCGATCGATGGTCATGCCGATGCTCAAGGTCAGCACGCGCCCGGCGATATAGTCGCTCGGCGGCAGGCGTTGCATGAGGGTGTTGATCGGCACCAGTACGATACCGTCCCGCGACTCCTGAAGCCGCCGCAGCGTACGCAAACGCTCGGAGACAATGTCCTGGTGCGGCGAGAAGCTGTCGTAGGGCAGCGTTTCCCAATCGGGAAATGGCAGTACCGGGACACTGGCAAAAAAACGCAGGTCACTTTCCAGGCGCTGAGCGGCGGCGGTGTCCGGGGTGACCACCAGCAACGGGGCGCTATCCGCCAATCGGGCCAGCGCCAGCGCGGTGGCGCAGCCGTGGGGGGCTTGCCAGTAGAGAGTTTCGCGGGTTCCGGAAGGCTGAGGCGGTGCTAAGGCAGAGAAATTCGACATCGGCGATTTGAACGCAAAGGCATTGAGAGTAGGCGATGATAGCAGTCTTGGTGCGGGAACGAGAAAGCGAAGAGATGCCATGCGCTAATCGGCGTTTGTAGTCAACCCCCGAATCCTGTAGTGAGCTTACAACGCCTGCGACCATACAGCGATTGCGGTCATCCATAGAGGGTAAGGATAATAGCCGCCATTATTGGATACTTATGTCAGTGAGGAGACTACCCCCGTGAGCCAGGAAAAACTCGATAACTATTTCCAGGAATGGCAGGACAATGAAGCCCTTGCCGAAGAGATGATTCCGCTGCTTGGCAAGCTCTATCGCAAGTACAATGTCGTGCCGTCACTCTATGGCCGCTCACTGATCAATCGCTCAGTTCTGCGCATCATCAAGAATCACCGCTACGTGAAGAGAGTCGAAGGGACCGAGCTGTCCGTGCGTGATACTTTTCCGCTGGTCAAGGCCATGACCGAACTCGAGCTAGGGCCGGCGCATATCGACCTGGGGAGATTGGCCGTCGCTTTCAAGCGCAGTGGCCGTGATGATGCCGAGGCCTATCTGAGAGAAGAGCTGGCCGAGATCGTGGATGCCCATAGTGCTAATGGCATGGGAGGCGAGCCCAAGGACGTGGTGCTCTATGGCTTCGGTCGTATCGGCCGCATTCTGGCGCGCATCATGATCGAAAAGGCGGGCGGCGGTAATCTGCTGCGTCTACGTGCCATCGTCGTGCGTGGTTCCGGTGACGATCTGGAAAAGCGGGCCAGTCTGCTGCGCCGCGATTCGGTGCACGGTCCGTTCGCCGGCTCGATCAGCGTCGATCACGAGAACGGTGCGCTGATCGCCAATGGCAATTACATCAAGGTCATCTACGCCAACTCACCCGCTGAGATCGATTACACCGAGTACGGTATCGATAATGCGATCGTCGTCGATAATACCGGCAAGTGGCGCGACGAAGAGGGGCTTTCGCAGCACCTGCAGTGCAAGGGTGTGGCCAAGGCATTGCTCACGGCTCCCGGTAAGGGCGATGTCAAGAACATCGTCTACGGCATCAATCACCGTGATATCGGTGAGGATCGCATCATCTCTGCAGCCTCCTGTACCACCAACGCCATCGTGCCGGTGCTCAAGGCGATCAATGACGAGTACGGCATCAAGCATGGTCACGTGGAAACGGTGCACGCTTATACCAACGATCAGAACCTGATCGACAACTATCACAAGGGCGATCGTCGTGGTCGTAGCGCGCCGCTAAACATGGTGCTGACCGAGACCGGCGCCGCCAAGGCAGTAGCCAAGGCACTACCCGAGCTTTCCAACAAGCTGACAGGTAATGCCATTCGCGTCCCGACACCCAACGTTTCCATGGCCATTCTCAACCTCAACCTCGAGAAAAGCGCCGATACGGACGGCGTCAATGGCTATTTGCGTGAAGTGGCCCTGCATTCATCGATGCAGAAGCAGATCGACTATGTCGATTCTCCTGAAGTAGTCTCCTCCGATTTCGTCGGTAATCGGCATGCCGGTATCGTGGATGCCAAGGCGACCATCGTCGACGGCTCGAATGTGGTGCTGTATGTCTGGTACGACAACGAGTTCGGCTACAGTTGTCAGGTGGTGCGACTCATGCAGTACATGTCCAACGTGCGCTTCAAATATCTCCCCGTCGCTCGCGACTGATCGCCTGTCTTCATTGCCCCGGCTGGACCGGGGCAGCTGCCTTCACCGCCATTTTCCTGGCAACCCCGACCTTCGGTCAGGTGGTCTTTCTCACCATGCCTCTTTATAATGATGGCGACTTTTTGCTGCGGTTCGTTTGATTGCGAACCGTTCAAGACAACCTTCTGATAAGAAAAGCACGAAGCCGCCTAATCATCTCAGGCGGAATACGGCATGGTACGACCGCAGGCTGGAGCCGATGCTCGCTGTATTGCTTGTCATTTCTATTATCAGAACCGATAACTGGGCGAGACTATGATCGAAGTCAAACGAGGCCTGGATCTCCCAATCGCTGGAGCTCCTGAGCAGCGTATCCACGATGCCACGCCCGTTCGTCATGTGGCGATTCTGGGACCTGACTATGTCGGCATGAAGCCGACTATGGAGGTCAAGGAAGGGGACAGGGTAGCGTTGGGACAGCTCCTGTTCACCGACAAGAAGATCCCCGGTGTTCGTTTCACTTCACCTGGTGCTGGTGAAGTCGTGGCTATCAATCGGGGTGAGCGGCGCATGCTGCTGTCCGTGGTGATTCGCCTCGACGACCAGGAACAAGCCATCGAGTTCAAGGCCCATGGCGCCGGAGCGTTGGCCAATCTCGGGCGTCAGGAGGTGGTCGATCAACTGATCGAGTCCGGCCTTTGGACCGCGCTGCGCACACGTCCCTTCTCACGGACGCCGGCCCTCGATGCCGTGCCTGCCGATATCTTCGTTACCGCCATCGATACCCATCCTCTCTGCGCTGAGCCGGCGGTGGTCATCAATGAAAATCCTCAGGCCTTTGCCAATGGACTCAAGGTGCTCAAGCATCTGACGCCGGGCAAGGTGTATCTGTGTCAGTCACCCGACATCGATTTGCCAGGCGGCGACAGTGACGGTGTGCAGGTCGAGACTTTCAGCGGCCTGCATCCGGCGGGGTTGCCGGGGACCCATATCCATTTTTTGTCGCCGGTGGGCTTGAAGCGTAAGGTCTGGCACATCGGCTATCAGGATGTCATGGCGATCGGTACCCTGTTCACCGAAGGGCGCCTGGATATGCGGCGGATCGTCGCAGTCGGCGGGCCTCGCGCCCAGCAACCGCGGCTACTTCGTACCCGGGTCGGCGCCAGCAGCACGGAACTGCTCGAGAACGAAGTCGTCGAACCCGAGGAGACCCGTGTGATTTCCGGCTCGGTGTTCGGCGGCTTCACCGCCGAGGGATCGCGCCGTTTCCTGGGCCGCTTTCATTCTCAGTTCTCGTTGATAGAAGAGAACAACAAGCGCGCCTTCATGGGGTGGCTGTCGCCGGGTCGTAATCGTCATTCGGTCATGGGTATCTACATCTCCCAGTTCCTGGGCCTGCCCAAGTACGCACCGGACACCTCGACCAACGGTTCCGAGCGTGCCATGGTACCTGTCGGTGCCTACGAAAAGGTCATGCCGCTGGATATTCTGCCGACGCAGTTATTACGTTCGTTGATCGTCGGCGATATTGAAGACGCCATGCAGCTCGGTTGCCTTGAGCTGGATGAAGAGGACCTGGCGCTGTGCACGTACGTCTGTCCTGGCAAGTACGAGTATGGTCCCATCCTGCGTGACAACCTCACCACGATCGAGAAAGAGGCCTAATCCGATGATGGGTATCCGCAAGACACTCGACAATCTCGAACCGCATTTTCACAAAGGTGGTCGCTACGAGAAGTTTTATGCGCTTTACGAAGCGGTAGACACCATCTTCTATGCGCCCCCGGATGTCACCAAGGGCACGGCGCATGTGCGCGATGGTATCGATCTGAAGCGCATCATGATCACGGTATGGCTGTGCACGTTCCCCGCCATGTTCTTCGGCATGTACAATGCTGGCTTGCAGGCCAATCTGGCCATCGCCGATGGCTATGGCGCTCTGGGAGGCTGGCGTGAGGCGGTGACGCTGGCGTTGACCAGCGGACATGAGCCGGGCAGCATCTGGGCCAACTTCATTCTCGGTGCTACTTACTTCCTGCCCATCTATCTGGTGACCTTCGTGGTGGGCGGTTTCTGGGAAGTGCTATTCGCCGTCAAGCGAGGCCATGAAGTCAACGAAGGATTCTTTGTTTCTTCCGTTCTCTATGCGCTGATTCTCCCGGCGACCATTCCGCTGTGGCAGGTGGCATTGGGTATCACCTTCGGGATCGTGATCGGCAAGGAGATCTTCGGGGGGACCGGCAAGAACTTTCTCAATCCCGCGCTGACCGGGCGGGCTTTCCTCTATTTTGCCTATCCGGCCCAGATTTCCGGTGATGCGGTCTGGGTGGCCGCCGATGGCTATACCGGGGCCACGGCGCTCTCCATGGTGGTCACCGACGGCATGCCGGGCATGACCGAGCAGTACAGCTGGTGGGATGCCTTCTTGGGCTTCGTGCCGGGTTCGATAGGCGAGGTATCCACCTTGGCGATTCTGCTCGGTGCGGCGGTGCTGCTGCTGACCCGGGTGGCGTCCTGGCGCATCATGCTAGGGGTTTTCCTCGGCATGGTGTGGATGTCCTTGCTGCTCAATGTCATCGGCTCCGATACCAATACGATGTTTGCCATGCCCTGGTACTGGCATCTGGTGGTCGGCGGTTTCGCCTTCGGCCTGGTGTTCATGGCCACCGATCCGGTCTCGGCCTCCATGACCAACCCCGGTAAGCTGATCTTCGGCGCCTTGATCGGCGTGATGACGGTGCTGATCCGAGTGGTCAATCCGGCCTTCCCGGAGGGCATCATGCTGGCGATACTGTTCGCCAACCTGTTTGCGCCGCTGATCGATCACTTTGTCGTGCAGGCCAATGTCAAACGCCGTCAGAAGCGTGAGGTCGCCTTCAATTCGAGCACCGAGGAGGTCGCCTAATGGCAGCCAGTAATAATTCCATCAAGAAGACGCTGACGGTTGCCTTGTCGTTGTGCATCGTCTGTTCTGTCATCGTCTCCACTGCGGCGGTGGTGCTGCGGCCGACCCAGCAGATGAATCAGGAGCTCGATCGCAAGAGCAACATCCTGCAGGTTGCCGAACTCAACCAGCCCGGCGTCGATGTCAACGAGCTGTTCAAGGAAAAGATTACCTCCCGCGTAATCAATCTCGAGACTGGCGAGTATACCGAAGAGCTCGATGCCGAGACCTATAATCAGTTCGATGCGGCCAAGGATCCCGCGACCTCGCGCACCTTGTCCGGTGATGATCCGGCAGGTCTTATGCGCCAGGAGAAATTCTCGACGGTCTATCTGGTGGGTGATCCGGAAGACCCGAACCAGATCATTCTGCCGATTCGTGGCCAGGGATTGTGGGGCATGATGCGCGGCTTTTTGGCCCTGGAAGGGGACGGCAACACCATCGTCGGCTTGTCCTACTACGATCACTCCGAGACCCCGGGGCTTGGCGGCGAGGTGGACAACCCGCGCTGGAAATCTCAATGGAATGGCAAGAAGGTCTACGATGACAGCCCGACGCAGCCGAAGATCCATCTGGTGAAAGGCGGCGCCGACTCCGAGTACGAGGCGGATGCCTTGTCCGGTGCCTCCTTGACCAGCCGCGGTGTCACCAACATGCTGCAATTCTGGCTCAGCGAAGCGGGTTTTGCCGAATATCTCGCCCGCTTTCATGACAATACCCAAGGAGACGCGTAAGCATGGCTGCCTCTGATACTCCTAAAAGTGTGCTGTTATCGCCGGTGTTCAAGAACAATCCCATCGCCCTGCAGGTGCTCGGGATCTGTTCGGCTCTGGCGGTCACCAACTCGATGAGCGTGTCGCTGGTCATGGGGATTGCCGTGATCGTGGTCACTGCGTTCTCCAACCTCTTCGTATCCCTGCTTCGTCATCACATTCCCTCATCCATCCGCATCATCGTGCAGATGACCATCATCGCCTCCTTGGTCATCGTGGTGGATCAGGTGCTCAAGGCCTACGCCTATGAGATGTCCAAGCAATTGTCGGTATTCGTTGGGCTGATCATCACCAACTGTATCGTCATGGGTCGTGCCGAAGGCTACGCCATGCAGAACGGCCCGGTGATGAGCTTCCTCGATGGTGTAGGCAACGGGTTGGGTTACGCCGTGATCCTGCTGTTTGTCGGCTTCGTGCGTGAGTTGCTGGGTTCCGGCAGCTTGTTTGGTGTCACCATCCTGCCAGCGGTGCAAAATGGCGGTTGGTACGTGCCCAATGGCCTGATGTTGTTGCCCCCGTCGGCGTTCTTCGTCATTGGATTGCTGATCTGGATACTGCGTTCCTTCAATCCGGATCAGGTCGAGAAGACGGAATACCGTATCGTTGCCAACAGTAAAACCAAGATCAAGGAGACCGCGTAATGCTTGGCCATTATCTCAGTCTGTTCGTTCAGGCGGTCTTCGTCGAAAACATGGCCCTGGCGTTCTTCCTGGGCATGTGTACCTTTCTGGCCGTTTCCAAGAAGGTCTCTTCCGCCATTGGCCTGGGCATTGCTGTGGTCGTGGTGCTCACCATCACGGTGCCGGCCAATAACTTGATCCTGCATTACCTGCTGGCGGAAGGGGCGCTAACCTGGACGGGCATCGAAGGTACGGAAAATATCGATCTCTCCTTCCTCGGGCTTCTGAGCTACATCGGCGTCATTGCCGCCATGGTGCAGATTCTCGAGATGTTCCTCGACAAGTTTGTACCGGCGCTTTACAACACTCTTGGCGTTTTCCTGCCATTGATCACGGTCAATTGCGCAATACTCGGGGCGGTGCTGTTCATGGCCGAGCGCAGCTACGGCTTTGGCGAGTCTGTCGTCTACGGCGCCGGCGCCGGTATTGGCTGGGCACTGGCGATTACCGCGCTGGCGGGTATTCGTGAAAAACTCAAGTACAGCGACGTGCCGGCTGGCTTGCAAGGGCTGGGTATTACTTTTATTACCGTCGGGCTGATGTCGCTGGGCTTCATGTCCTTCTCCGGCGTCCAGCTATAAAGCCAACGGAATAGGAAATCGACATGGTTGATATATCTGTAATCCTGCTCGGTGTGATCATGTTCACCGTGATCGTCATCGGCCTTGTTCTGGTGATTCTGGCGGCACGCAGTCGGCTGGTCAGTAGCGGGGACGTTACGATCGAGATCAATGACGATCCCGAAAACACGATGACTACCCAGGCCGGTGGCAAACTGCTTCAGACGCTGGCCTCCAATGGCATCTTCTTGTCTTCCGCCTGTGGTGGTGGCGGTTCCTGTGCCCAGTGCAAGTGTCGTATCTCCGAGGGAGGAGGCTCGATTCTGCCCACCGAGGAATCCCATTTCACCATGCGGGAGAAGAAGGAAGGCTGGCGACTTTCCTGCCAGGTGCCGGTCAAGCAGGACATGAAGATCGAGGTGCCGGAGGAGGTCTTCGGAGTCAAGAAATGGGAGTGTGAAGTCACTTCCAACCCCAACGTGGCAACCTTCATCAAGGAGCTCAATCTGAAGCTGCCGGAAGGTGAGGAGGTGGCTTTCCGTGCAGGTGGGTATGTACAGCTGGTGGCGCCGCCCTATGATATCAAGTTCTCCGATTTCGATATCGAGGAAGAGTACCGCGGTGACTGGGAAAAGTTCGGGCTCTTCAATGTCTCTCACAAGAGCAATGAAGAGGTCATACGCGCCTACTCCATGGCCAATTACCCGGAAGAGAAAGGCCTGCTCAAGTTCAACATCCGTATTGCCACGCCACCGCCCAACACCGATTATCCACCGGGATTGATGTCGACCTATGTGTTCTCCCTCAAGCCCGGCGACAAGGTCACGGTAATGGGGCCCTTTGGTGAATTCTTCGCCAAGGACACCGATGCGGAAATGGTCTTCATTGGCGGTGGTGCCGGCATGGCGCCAATGCGCAGCCACATCTTCGACCAGTTGAAGCGCCTTAAGTCCACGCGCAAGATGTCGTTCTGGTACGGCGCGCGTTCCTGGCGCGAGACCTTCTACAACGAGGAGTATGACCAGCTGGCCGAGGAGTTCGATAACTTCGAGTGGCACCTGGCGCTTTCCGATCCTCAGCCGGAGGACAACTGGGAAGGGCCGACCGGCTTCATTCATAATGTCCTGTATGACATGTATCTCAAGGATCATCCGGCGCCGGAGGATTGTGAGTTCTACATGTGCGGGCCGCCCATGATGAACGCATCCGTGGTCAAGATGCTGACCGACATGGGGGTCGAGCCGGAGAACATCATGCTGGATGACTTCGGCGGATGATGGAAGTTGCTTCTCGAAAACTGACAGGGCCGGCCTCAAGAGGGCTGGCCCTGTTGTTAGTGATGCTGTCATCGATACTGTTGGCGGGATGCGACAGCGGGCCTGAAGAGCATCGATTTCAGGGGCCGATCTTCGGAACCGGCTATCATGTCACCGCCTATGCCGATCTGGAGGAAGACGATGTTGCCAAGCTAGAGTCGGGTATTCTTGCCGAGCTCGAGCGTATCGATGCCCTGATGTCGACCTATCGTGACGACTCCGAACTGTCGCATTTCAATCGACTTCCGGTCGGCGTGCCTTTTTTCGTGTCGCCGGCCACCGCGGAGGTCATTCGCGAATCAAAGCATATCGCGCAGCTCTCCCAAGGGGCCTTTGATATTACGGTCGGGCCAGCCGTCAACCTGTGGGGCTTCGGGCCCGAAGGGCGACCGGAAAAAGTGCCCGATTCCTCGACGCTCAATGAGGCGCTGACTCGCGTTGATGTCGGTGCGCTACGGTTGGAAGACGGCATTCTTCACAAGACCAAGCCTGTCTATGTCGACTTGTCAGGAATCGCCAAAGGCTATGCCAGCGATCGAGTGGCCGACTATCTCGAGGCCAGTGACATCGAGAATTATCTGGTCGAGATCGGTGGCGAAATTCGCACTCATGGCCACAAGCCTGACGGTAGTCCTTGGCGTATCGCCGTAGAAAAGCCGGTATCCAGTGAGCGTAGCGTACAACGCATCATCGATCTCAAGGCCGCCGCCGTCGCGACCTCAGGGGATTATCGTAACTATTTTGAAGCGGATGGCGTACGCTATTCCCATACCATCGATCCGCGAACCGGCCGGCCCATCGACAATCGGGTTGCCTCGGTGACCGTCATTACAAAGCGTTGCGCCACCGCGGATGCACTGGCGACCGCCTTTACCGTGATGGGGGCCGAGGCCGGCCTAGCCATGGCCGAGAGAGAGAACATCGCCGTCTATTTCGTTGTCAGAGAGGGTGATGGCTTTGAAACACGCATGAGCTCATCCTTTGAGCCCTACTTGGATGAGCCTGCTGCCGAGGAGGAGGCATAATGACATTGTGGATACTGGTACTGGGTTTCATGCTGCTGGTGGTAGCGGCCATGTCGGTCGGTGTATTGCTTGGGCGTAAACCGATCGCCGGGTCCTGTGGGGGCCTCAACAATCTGGGGCTCAAGGACGGCTGCGACATTTGCGGTGGCAAGGACGAAGTATGCGAGGAAGAGAATCGCAAGCAACAAGCCATGGCTCAACGCCGTGCCGATGAAAAGCGCGGTGCCGATCTCGGCTACGACGCGACGCGGCGGTAAAGACTGCTCTTGAAGTGTTTCGGGTATCCGATGATGTCGAAGGCCTATCGAGTGCGGTACTAAACGAAATTGACCGGCTATTTTGACAAGGTGCCGTAAGCCTAGCCTTCATCACAAGCATCCTTAGGTCGCTGGAGAGGGCCTCGTTGTTCATCCGCGATAACGAAAGATTCGCAGGCTCGGCAAGAAGACCTCCTCTTCGAGTCGTTCGTCACTACGTTTGGCGCGGGTGCGCCCTTGAGGCGGTCGCGGAAGGGGTTGATTGTGATCCGGCAAGCGACCATCGCAAGCCGGGATGAAAAGTGGCAAGGGCAGGTTCATGGCGCGGCGGGAGCGCCCATCGGCCAGCGGCTCCCGGAAAAATAGATTGGCACGCATGACCGGTGCCTGACGCTGTACCTGGGCCAGCGCTTCGCCATCCGGTACGCCGCCCAGGCGCTTGAGTTGAATCCGCACGTGCGGCGCATCGCTGTCCAATGCCAGTAACATGCGCTCGGCATCATGGGTCGTGAGGCGCTTGATCGAGCGTCCGCTGGTGTACCAGGCCAGGCGCACTCGGGATAAAGGGGCGTCGGCGACAGGCAAATGGCGCCAGCATTGCTTGAGATGCAATCGTGCCAGTCCCTGTCCGCGCAGGTGATCGTGCAGCACTGGATGGCGAAAGGGGAGCACTGCCTTGATCTCGGGAATCAGAGAGGCCGCTTGTTGGCGAATCTGCGCCAGTATCGTGCTGAAATGACTCTTGGCCGTGTTGACCTCTGCGACAGTGCCCAGCAACCTCTCGTTGGCGGCGATCAGACCCACATAGCTGCGTGTCACCCGCCCATCTTGACCATCCTGATACCAGAAATCGAGCAGAGCACGGCGCAGCCACTCGGCGTCAGGACGTGGCGACTCAAGCGCCCAAGCCTGTCCGGGACTCGCCTCGTAGACCTCGAGTAAAGCATCGATTCGTTCAACCAGACGATCAAAGGCCGCTTCCAGTTCCGCGAGCAGACGATACTGTACATCCATCGAATCATTCCTCGTAATTTTTATATCGTTTCTTATACCGTTACCTCAATCACTGAGCTCGATTTTGCCATCAGCATCATGAGTCTGCCAATTCCAGGGGAGCGGCCGGCATCCTGGCAAGAGATGCCGGGCTATGGGTTGCGTTGGTTCAGGACTTGATGAGCTCCCGAGGATCACGACCGATGGGATGGGGCTCCTGGCGAGCCTTGGCCAATTCGATCTGTTTCTGACGCTCTCTGGCGCCAGCTCGAGTTTTCTCGGATAGCGAGTCCCAGCAGTGCGGGCAACTCACGCCGGGAGAATAGTGCGCCGATGCACGATCCTCGGCAGAAATGGGACGGCGGCAGGCGTGGCACTGATCGAATTCGCCTTCGCTCAGGTCGTGACGCACGGTCACGCGATTATCAAAGACGAAGCAGTCCCCTTGCCACAGGGACTCGGATTCCGGCACCTGCTCGAGATAATTGAGGATGCCGCCCTTGAGGTGATAGACCTCATCGAACCCTTCGTTGAGCATGAAGCTCGAGGCCTTCTCGCAGCGGATGCCACCGGTGCAGAACATGGCGACTTTCTTGTGCTTCGATGGATCGTAATGGGCCTTGACGTACTCGGGAAACTCACGAAACGATCTTGTCTCGGGATTGATCGCCCCCTTGAAGGAACCGATTTCGACCTCGTAATCGTTGCGTGTATCGATCATCAATACCTCGGGGTCGCTGACCAGAGCGTTCCATTCCGAAGGCTCGACATAGGTGCCCACGGTTTGATTGGGGTCGATACCCGGCACGCCCAGGGTCACGATCTCTTTCTTGAGCTTGACCTTGGTTCGATAGAAGGGCTGTTTCTCGCAACCGGACTCCTTGTGATCAAGGTCATCAAAGCGAGGATCGGCCTTGAGCCAGGCCAGCAGCGCATCGATACTCTCGCGGCGACCGGACACGGTGCCGTTGATACCTTCCTTGGCCAGTAGCAGCGTGCCCTTGATGTCATGGGTCTTGAGGACGTCGAGCAGCGGCTCGCGCAGTTCTTCGAAATCCTCGAGGGTGACGAACTTGTACAGCGCCGCCACGACAATCGGCTGATTCATGCAAATGTCTCCAGCAGGTCGTCCGCGTAAAGGACGGACCGGAACGTGTTTTTCAAGCGGGCAAATTATACGCTATTCGTTACTGTCCGGTCACCGGATCAGCGATCTCGATAACGCCGGGTCAGGTCCCCATAGGCGTCGATCCTGCGATCCCGCAGATAGGGCCACATGCGTCGGACCTGCTCGCTGCGGCTCATGTCGAGTTCGACCAGCAGATTTTCGGCGTCGTCGCCGGCGTGGGCCAGCAGTTCGCCCTGCGGGCCACAGATGAAACTGCCGCCCCAGAAATGGATGCCTTCGCTGACACCGCTCAGATCTTTTTCGAAACCGATCCGGTTGGCAACCAGCACCGGCAGGCCATTGGCTACGCCATGAGCGCGCTGGACGATCGTCCAGGCGTCCTTCTGGCGGCTCTTCTCGGGTAAATCGTCCGGCGGATGCCAGCCGATGGCGGTGGGGTAGAGCAGCATCTCGGCACCGGCCAGGGCCATCAGGCGCGCCGCCTCCGGATACCACTGATCCCAGCATACCAGTACGCCGAGGCGGCCCACCGAGGTGTCGATGGGCTCGAAGCCCTGTTCGGTATCCGCATCCCCTGGAGTAAAGTAGAACTTTTCGTAGAAGCCGGGATCATCCGGGATATGCATCTTGCGATAGTGCCCGACCCGGCCACGGGCGCGATCCATGACTACGGCGGTATTGTGATAAACACCGGCGGCTCGACGCTCAAAGATTGAGCCGACCAGCACGATGTTCAATTCCTCGGCGAGTTCCGCCAGGCGCGTGGCGGTGGGGCCGTCCATAGGCTCGGCGAGATCGAAGAGATCCGCGTCTTCGCATTGGCAGAAATAGTGCGTGGCGTGCAGTTCCTGCAGAAGAACCAGTTCGGCACCGCGCTCGGCCAGCTTCCGAACACCGTCTTCGCTGGCTTCCAGACTACGCTGCTTGTCCGGCCAGGCAGGTTGTTGCACCAGGCCTACCTTGAGGATCTTGCTCATCTCAATGCTCCTCGTTTATCGAGCTGGGACGGTTCAATGTGCCCCGGGGTAACTGCATGGTCAGGCAGTGCAGACTGCCATGCTGACGGATCACGCTGCGACAGTCGATGGGCAGGATATCGCGCTCTGGAAAGGCTGTCGCCAGTGCATCGAGAGCCTGGATATCTGCGGCATCACCGTAGATGGGCACCAATACCGCGCCGTTGAGGATCAGGAAGTTGGCGTAGGTCGCCGGCAGGCGATGGCCATCGTCAGGATCGAAGCAGGGTCGCGGCCAGGGCAGCGGGATCAGCCGGTAGGGCGAACCGTCCGCCTGGCGCAATGTGTTAAGTTCTTCTTCCATGGCGGCCAGCGCCGGATAATGAGGATCGTCTCGGTCGTCGCAGCGCACGTAGGCAAGGGTTCCCGGATCGCAGAAGCGTGCCAGGGTATCGATATGGCTGTCGGTGTCGTCACCTTCCAGATGGCCCTGGGTCAGCCACAGGATGCGTTCGACGCCGAAATCCTCGCGCAGTCGCGCCTCGATGGCCTGGCGATTGAAATGGGGGTTACGGTTGGGATTGAGCAGGCAGGCTTCGGTGGTCAGTAGCGTCCCCTGACCATCGGTGTCGATGGCGCCGCCTTCCAGCACCAGGTCGCGGGGTTCCACCGGAGCCTTGAATACGCCGGCTTCATGCAGCCGGCCGGTCAAGGCGTTGTCGCGTGTAGCGGGAAACTTGCCGCCCCAGCCGGTGAACTCATAATCGAGCAATACGATCTTGCCGTCGCGCTGGATGGCGATGGGGCCATGATCCCGGGCCCAGGTGTCGTCGGCGGGAGCTTCGATCAGTATCAATCGATCGTCGGGAACACCAAGCTGACGAAAAGTTCTGATCAGGCGTTCATGGGTCGCTTGGTCGGGGACGCTGATCAACACCCGTTGATAATGCGTGATGGCGACCACCATGGCTTCGAGGGTCGCCTCGATGCGTTCGAGCAGAGGCGCCCAGTCACTTTCGAGGCTCGGCCAGGTGAGCTGAACGGCGTCCTGGGGGTGCCACTCGGGAAGTAGACGCTGAGTCATGATGGTCTCCAGAAGCCTGTGAAACGTTGCAAGCGAATCTTTGTCAGCGCAGTAACGGCATTTTAATTATTGGCCTGGTGCAGGCAGGCAATAGTGCAGTGTTTGTGAACCCGGTGCACCCGACCGTGAAAAACCGTACCATGGGCGCCTGCCGACGAGGAACCGAACTTGATGCTTGACCGCATACCCTTTCTGATTGGGCTGCGCTATGTGCGCGCCAAACGACGTAACCATTTCATTTCCTTCATTTCATTGACGTCCATGCTGGGGCTGATGCTGGGGGTGGCGGTGCTGATCCTGGTGCTGTCGGTGATGAACGGCTTCGATCACGAATTGCGCTCTCGGGTGCTGGGCATGGTGCCGCACACACGCATCGAGGCGCAGGATGGCATGGCCAACTGGAAGCCCTTGGCGGAGCGCCTGAGTCAGCGCGAGCATGTCATCGGTGCAGCGCCCTACGTGGATCAGCAGGGCATGTTCTCGGTGGGTGGGCGCAATGAAGGCGCACTCGTGTACGGCATCAAGCCCGACTACGAGCGGCGCGTGTCGATCATCGGCAATCACATGCAGCAGGGCGATCTCGACTCTCTGGCGCCAGGGGAATGGAACATCGTGCTCGGGCAATTACTCGCCCGGAACCTGGGGGTCGGGGTGGGTGATCGCGTCACGCTGCTGGTGCCGGAGGCATCGATAACCCCCGGCGGTGTATTCCCCCGGCTCAAGCGCTTCAACGTCAGCGGTATTTTCAAGGTGGGCGCGGATATCGACGCGAATCTGGCCTACGCCAGCATGGAAGACATGCAGACCCTGGCGCGCATGGGGGATGCCATCGGCGGGTTGCGTCTGGAGCTCGACGATCTCTTTCTTGCCAAGGACGAAACCCAGGCGATCCTCAATGAACTGGGTTACGGCTATCGCGGCATGGACTGGACCTTTACCCACGGCAATCTGTTTCAGGCGATCCAGATGGAGAAGCGCATGATCGGCTTGTTGCTGATGGTGATCGTTGCCGTGGCGGCGTTCAACATCGTCTCGACCCTGGTCATGGTGGTCACCGACAAGCACGCCGATATTGCCATCCTGCGCACCATCGGGGCCACCCCCAAATCGATCATGGGCATCTTCATCGTACAGGGCATGTCGATCGGGGTGATCGGTATCGCCATTGGCGTAGCTTTGGGCATCGTCCTGGCGCTGTCGGTTTCCGATATCATCGCCTGGTTCGAGGCGGTATCGGGCATCCAGTTCCTCGATCCCAATGTGTACTTCATCAGCTATCTGCCGTCACGACTCAATTGGAGCGATGTAGGCACGATCGTCGCGGCGGCCTTCGGCCTGAGCTTTCTTTCCACCCTGTATCCGGCCTGGCGCGCGGCGCGTGTTCAGCCAGCCGAAGTATTGCGTTACGAGTGAGGGCCACGCATGACCGCCGATACGAAACAAGTGATGCTCGAATGTCGGGACCTGACCCGGGTCTACAGCGAAGGCCCGCAAGATGTGACTGTGTTGGATGGGCTCGACCTCGTAGTGCGGGCCGGCGAGCGGGTTGCCGTGGTCGGCAGTTCCGGGTCGGGCAAGACCACGCTGCTCAATCTGCTGGGCGGTCTTGATCACCCCAGCCGTGGCACGGTCACCATCGCCGACCAGCCATTGACCAAACTCAACGATGACGCCATGGGGCGTTTTCGAAACCGTCATATCGGTTTCGTCTATCAGTTTCACCATCTACTGGCCGAGTTCACCGCCTGTGAGAATGCGGCCTTGCCTTTGATCGTGCGTGGACACAAGCGTCGCGATGCGGAACGACGCGCCATGGGCATACTGGAGCAAGTGGGCATGGCGCCGCGGGGCGATCACAAGCCCGGCGAGCTGTCCGGTGGAGAGCGCCAACGAGTCGCTATCGCCCGGGCGCTGATCACCGACCCCAGCCTGATGCTCATGGATGAACCCACCGGTAATCTCGATCAGACGACGGCGGCGAATATCCTCGGCTTGATGGATGAGCTGGCACGGACGAGTGCCTGTGCGTTCGTGATCGTCACCCATGATCCGAGTCTGGCGGCGCATCAGGATCGGGTGCTCAGGCTGGATGGTGGTCGCCTTCTGAGCGCTTGAGGCTATGCCCGATCCCTTGGCGCAGGGTCAGGTGAGCGTATTGCGATGAATGACCTCGCGCTGGGCGCAGCGCCGTTTGGCGCGGCGCTTCCAACTGCGTGATACCTGCCAGCGCCAGATCAGGCGCAGCACGATGTTGCTGATGATCCCCAGAACGACGGCCGACACCAGCGAGCCCAAAAAAAGCACCGGCAAAATATCGACCATCTTGGCAGCGAACCAATGGGTGCTGAGATGATTCGGTGCCGGCTGCACCGGTGTATCAAGAAGCCAGCTTCCCAGCCGATAGTTGCCATAGAAGACCACCGGCATGGTCAAGGGGTTGGTCAGCCATACCAGGCCTACCGATAATGGCAGGTTGCAACGCAACAGCCAGGCGCCACAGGCGGCCAATGCCATCTGAAACGGAATCGGCAGCATGGCGCAGAACAATCCCACCATGAACGCATTGCCAACAGAGCGTCGCGTCAATACCCATAGCGAGGTGTTGGCGACAATCGGGCTCAAGAAGCGCAGTGAGCGGTTGCGCTTCAGGGTGTCCTGATGGGGTATGTGACGCTGAAGCAGTCTGCGCAACATGGTCTCGTTCGCTGATCTTGAACACGCACCATTATCCACACATGGTCGTCGCCCTGCCACGGCCCGCGATAAAACGATAAGAGAGAGCTTATGGGGCTGGCTGCGCCACTGGCCATGGCGGCAATGCTGGGCGCTGCCATGGGCGTTCTTACACCGCCGGGCTTGTTTGCCGTTATCTGTATAGGGCTATTGGGGACGCTGGCCGCCTCACGCTATGGGCTGGCGCTCTTGATACTGCTGCTTGCATTGAGCGCGACCCAGGTATTGCTGGCCCGCGGTTCGATACTGCCGCCGGGTCTCGCGGGCACGGATCTTGCCGTGACTGCGCGGATCTCCGAACTCAACGATGAAGAAGGCTCCAAGCGTCTGCGTCTATCGCTGACCTCTTGTCACTCGATCGAGCAAGCACGTCTTGCCTGTGATCGATTGGATCAGGTGCGAGTCAGTTGGTACGACGCGCCCGTCCTCGAGATCGGCGAGCACTGGGCATTGACCCTGCGCCTGCGACCCCCCGGCGGCTTTGCCAATCCGCATACCTTCGATTATGCCGCCTGGCTGTGGCGGGAAGGCATCGATGCTACCGGCTATGTGCGCAGCGCCCCAGCGCCGCGACGTCTGCAGGCGTCTCATGACACTTTTCGCAAGCAAGCCCTGGCCTATCTCGAACGCCATGTATCCGATGAGTTGTCCCGACGCTGGCTAGCCGCGCTCACTCTGGGGGCGAGTGAACGTCTGGATCAAGAGGATTGGGCGCTGTTGAATGCCAGCGGCACCACCCATCTGATGGTGATTTCGGGACTGCACGTTGGTCTGGTCGCGGCTTTCATGTTGATGCTCGCTCGAGGGGCCGCGCGGCTGGCGACACCGCAGCGCTGGCGTATGGTGGCCTGGCCCTGGTGGAGTGCAGCCGCGGCAGCCGTGGGCTATGCCTGGCTTGCCGGTCTCGAACCACCGGCCTTGCGGGCCATGATCATGACCCTGGTGGGGCTCTGGGTGGCTAGCGGGCGCCATGCGCCCGGGCCTTGGCAGGCGTGGTGGCTGGCGCTGGCCATCATCGTGCTGGTCGATCCGTTGGCTCTGTGGCGACCGGGGTTGTGGTTGTCATTCATTGCCGTGGGGTTGTTGATCCTGGCCTGGCAAGGGCGCTCGCGGCCCGCCGGATGGCGTGGCTGGTGCGCAGCGCTGCTGCGCAGCCAGTGTCTATTGGCACCGCTGATGGCGGCGGCGGTACTGCTTGCCTTCGATCGGGTGGCGCCGGCGGCACCGTTGATCAATCTGCTCGCGGTTCCCGTGATCGGTAGCCTGATGGTGCCGCTGGGACTTGCGGGTTGGCTGCTGGCCTGGATACCCCCACTGGCCGAGATCTGCTGGTGGTTCTTCGCGATACTGGCCCACGGCATACAGACCAGCCTGCACGCGGTCGTGGCCTGGTCGCCCTTGTGGCACCCCGAGCCCTGGCAAACGCTACCGATCGCGCTGGGCTTGATTTTGCTGACCGCTTTCTGGGTGTTGCCGGGGCTTTCAAAAGCACTGCGCTGGAGTGGCAGCACGCTGCTCATGGCTCTCGCCTTCAACCTGACCCCGCCTACGCTAGCCGATGGGCAGCTGCGTGTCCGCGTCCAGGATGTGGGCCAAGGTCAGTTGATCGAATTACGCACCTCCAGGCATCGTCTGCTCTACGATAGCGGGCCGCGTTTTCGCTCCGGGTTCATGCCTCTGACGACCCTGTGGCCGGCGGGTCAGTATTTTGACGGGGTCATCGTCAGTCACGGCGACAATGATCATGCCGGTGGGGTAGCGGCACTTGTCGAGGAGCACCGGGTCGAACGCTGGTGGTCGCCAGGGGCCGAACCGCTTGGGGTGCCGGACTCATCCTGTCGTGCCGGTGAGAGTTGGCGTTGGGATGGGGTCGCGTTTCGTTTTCTGTGGCCGGAGGGTGATCCGGCCAAGCTGGAACGCAACGATCGCTCCTGTGTGCTGCTGGTCGAGGCGGGCGGGCAACGGTTGCTGATCAGCGGCGATGCTGGAGATGCAGTCGAAGCGCGTCTTGTCGGAGAGCTTGAAAACGATATCCAGATACTGATTGCCGGCCATCATGGCAGTCGCACCAGCTCCTCCGCGGATTGGGTGGCGGCAACCCGGCCCCACCATGTGATATTCAGCGCCGGGCGCGGCAATGCTCATGGTCATCCCCATGCCGAGGTAGTACGGCGCTTTCGCGACGCAGGGAGTTGTCTGTGGAATACCGCCGAGGATGGCGCGATAACGCTGGACCTGGGCAGTGCGGCGTCTACCGATGTGGTCACCCAGCGCCCGATCCCCGGTGCTGGTGTCGAAGGGGGCTGCCTTGCGGTAGAATCCTCCTCTTATGCAGGAGGCCAAACCGGTAATGCCGGGTGACCGGGCAGGAGACCTGATCGATGGATGTATTCGATGCGCTGATGGCAGGTGGCTGGCTGATGCTGCCGATTCTCGGCTGCTCGCTGCTGGCCACGGTGATCGTCATCGAGCGACTCTGGAGCTTGCGGGCAACACGGATCGCGCCCAGCGGGTTAGGGCAGGAAGTGTGCGAGCGTATTCGTCAGGGCCAGATCGATTTGAACTGGCTGGAAGGACACTCCCCGCTGGGGGCGGTGCTGGCGGCAGGGCTGCGCAACGCACGCTTTGGCCAGGAGCAAGTGCGCTCCCGGCTTCAGGATGCAGCAACCGCAGTCATTCATGATATGGAGCGCTATCTGAGCCCCTTAGGAACCATCGCCTCGATTACCCCGCTGATCGGTCTTCTGGGCACGGTCGTCGGCATGATCGAGGTCTTTGCGGTCATCGTCAGCACCAACGGTGCGGAGCGCACCGCCGATCTGGCGGGAGGAATCTCTCAGGCGCTGGTGACCACTGCCGCGGGGTTGTTCGTGGCGATACCGGCGCTGATGTTTCACCGCTATTTCCAGCGTCGGGTGGAGGATATTACCGTGCGCATGGAGCAGCAGGCGGGACAGGTGGTCGAGCAGTTAGCGCATCAAAGCGGGGAACTGACCCTGGCGGAGCGTCGGGAATCCCCCGAGCGCCGAGGTGTTCGGGAGCAGCGTGCATGAAGTTCGTGCGTCATCGCCGCGACTCGGTGGATGTCAATTTGACCCCGTTGATCGATGTGGTCTTTCTGCTGTTGATCTTCTTCATGGTCTCCACCACCTTCGAGTCTCCCCGAGCACTGGAATTGACGTTACCCAGTAGCGCCAGCGCTACCGCGCAAGACGCATCACCGGTGATCCTGTCGATTACCCAGGCCGGTGAATATCGCCTGGGTGAGCAGACTCTTGATTCCGCCCAGGCGCTGCACGACGCCTTGATGTCTCAAGCCGATAGTGCTCGGGAACAGGGCCTGGTGATCGAAGCCGACGCACAAACCACTCATGAAACCGTGGTCGCGGCGCTGGATGAGGCCGCGGCGCTGGGCATACAACGTGTGCGTATCGCAACTCGTCGGCCTGCTGCGCTCGCCCCCGAATCCGTGGAGACGCCGTGACTCAAGCCAACAGCCTGACCCTCTATCGCCGTCTGCTCGGCTACGTCAAACCATACTGGAAATATTTCGCCCTGGCGGTGGTGGGCTATGCGATTTATGCCGCCTCGAGCACGGCGCTGGCGGAGATGATGAAGCGTCTGATCGATGGCATCCAGAACCCGGATGCCTCGTTTCGTCTGTTCCTGCCACTGTTCGTGATCGGCATGTTCGCCGCTCGCGGGGTCGGCACCTTTCTCGGCACCTACTTCATGAGCAACGTGGCACGCAATGTGGTCCATGCGCTGCGTTGTGACGTGTTCAACCATATGCTTCATCTTTCCGGACGATTCTTCGATTCCCATTCCAGCGGTCATCTGATTTCGCGCGTGACCTATCACGTCGAGCAGGTCACTGGAGCGGCCACCAAGGCCATCACCATCCTGTTGCGGGAAGGGTTGTTCGTCATCGGCCTGGTCGGCTATCTGTTGTGGACCAACTGGCTGCTGACCTTGGTCTTTCTGACGGTGACCCCCTTGATTGGCCTGGTGGTGCGCGTTGCCAGCAAGCGTTTCCGGCGTATCTCGCGCCGCATTCAGACCTCCATGGGCGATGTCACCCACGTGGCCTCCGAGGCGCTCTCGGGCTATCGCGTGGTACGCACTCACGGCGCCGAGGAGTACGAGAAGCGGCGCTTCGCCCGGGCCAGCAATTACAACCGCGAGCAGAGTCTGAAAGAGGCGCTGACCAAAGGGGTGAGCACGCCGGTGATTCAGCTCTTGGTGGCGGTAGCGCTGGCCGGTCTGGTGTGGTTGGCGATGTCGCCGGAGCTGATGGCGAACATGACCGCCGGGGAGTTCGTTGCCTTCATCACTGCCGCCTCGTTGATGGCCAAGCCGGTCAAGCAGCTCACCGAAATCAACAGTGAAATCCAGAAGGGGCTGGCGGCCTCCCAGGAGTTGTTCGGCCTGCTCGAAGTGCCGCCGGAAACCGACAATGGCGAGATAATCCCGGGCCGCCTGGAAGGGCGGGTGCGCTTCGAGGGGGTCCGCTTTGCCTATGGTGAGGATCAACCGGAGGTACTCAAGGGGATCGATCTTGATGTCGCGCCCGGCGAGATGGTGGCTATCGTGGGACGCTCCGGGAGCGGCAAGTCGACCCTGATGGGGCTGCTGCCGCGTTTTTATGCGCCTACCGCCGGACGGGTCATGATCGATGGAGTGGCGCTTGAAGAATATCGCCTGTCACCTCTGCGTCAACAGATTGCCCTGGTGTCGCAGCAGGTCACGTTGTTCAATGCCTCGATTGCCGACAACATCGCCTATGGTGTTCCGGATGCGACGCCCGAACATATCAAGGCGGCGGCGGATTCGGCCTATGCCAGTGAATTCATCGAACGCTTGCCCAAGGGCTTCGATACCGTGGTCGGCGATAACGGCGTGATGCTTTCCGGGGGGCAGCGTCAGCGCCTGGCCATCGCCCGGGCGATCTTCAAGGATGCCCCCATTCTGATCTTCGATGAGGCCACCTCGGCGCTGGATACCGAGTCCGAGCGCTATATTCAGCAGGCGCTCGAAGAAGTCTGTCGCGATCGCACCACCTTCGTCATCGCCCACCGCCTGTCGACCATCGAGCGGGCCGATCGTATTCTGGTGATGGAGCAGGGCGAGATCGTCGAAAGTGGCACCCATGCTCAACTGCTCGAGCGTGAGGGTGCCTACGCCGCCCTGTATCGACTGCAGTTTCAGGAGGCCAGTGCGTGAGTCGCTGGGTCGATGCCTGGTACCGGGGTGCCGGTTGGCTCAAGGTGCTAATACCGCTCGAATGGCTCTATAAGAGTATCGTGGTGCGCCGCAGACGCGCCTACATGAGTGGTCGCAAACGGGCGCAGCGTTTGCCTGTGCCGGTCATCGTGGTGGGTAACATCACTCTGGGAGGAACCGGGAAATCGCCGCTGGTGGCTTGGCTTGGGCGTTGGTTGAGCGAGCAGGGGCGGCGCCCGGGCATCGTTTCCCGCGGCTATGGCGGCAAGGCGCCGCATTATCCTTTTCAGGTCGGGGTCGAGGCCTCGGTGGATCAATCCGGCGATGAGCCATTGATGCTGGCCCAGCAGACCGGCCTGCCGGTAGTGGTCGATCCGGATCGCCCACGTGGGGCTTGGGCGCTGGTCGAGGCAGGCTGCGATATCGTGATCGCCGATGACGGTCTGCAGCATCTGGCACTGGGGCGGGATCTCGAACTGGTGGTGGTCGATGGTCAGCGGGGGTTCGGCAACGCGCGCTGTCTACCGGCCGGCCCCCTGCGCGAGCCCTTGTCGCGGCTCGGTGAGGTCGATGCCGTCATCGTCAACGGTGAGCCGGCGAAGACGCTTCCCCAGCCCGGCTACCGTATGCAATTACGACCGATGCACTGGCGTCATCTCATGGACGGGGTCTGTTATCCTATCGAAAAACCGCCGTTCTCGAGTTCTGTACATGCCTTGGCGGGTATTGGGCATCCCTCGCGTTTTTTCACCACTCTCGAGACGCTGGGGCTGGACATAGAGAAGCATCCGCTGGCGGATCATCATCATTTCAGCGCCGGGGATCTGCGCTTCGATGACGAGCTGCCGGTGGTGATGACCGCCAAGGACGCGGTGAAATGCCGTCCCTTCGCCCATAGGAATTGTTGGGTGCTGGACGTGGAGGCGCATCCTGAATCGGCCTTTATCGACTGGCTGCAAACGCGGCTCGAGACGCTTCAATCGGCTACCCGGGAGGTAAGCAATGGATAAGGAACTACTGGCCCTGCTGGTTTGCCCACTGTGTCAGGGCAAGCTCAAATACGATCGCGAACGGCAGGAGTTGCGATGTCACTTCGATGGCCTGGCCTTTCCGATTCGCGACGACATTCCGGTAATGCTCGAGGAAGAGGCCCGGGTCATGAGCGTCGAGGAAAAGCTCAACAAACCGACCGCTCAGGATAATGGGCTTGCTGCAAGTGGGCAGACACCAGGTGAGAAGGTAGACGAGCAGGCAACCGAAATCGGCAAACCATCGGCATGAGTGATTTCCTGCATGAATGATGTTGTCGTTGTCATTCCGGCGCGCTATCACTCCACGCGCTTGCCGGGTAAGCCGCTGCTGGATATCGGGGGGCTACCCATGGTGGTGCGGGTTTGGCAGCGGGCCTGTGAGAGCCAGGCTGCCCGGGTCGTCGTCGCCACCGACGATGAGCGTATTCAGACGGCAGTCGAGAAGGCGGGGGGGGAGGCATTGTTGACTCGCGCCGATCATCCGTCGGGAACCGATCGTCTGGCCGAGGTGGCCGAGCGTCTCGGGCTCGCCGACGATGCCATTCTGGTCAACGTCCAGGGTGACGAGCCCTTGCTGCCTGCCACGCTCATCGACCAGGTCGCGGCTCGCCTGGAAGAGGACTCAAGAGCATCGATCGCCACCCTGGCGGAATCGATCAGCGATATCGACACCCTGTTCAATCCGAATGTGGTCAAGGTGGTGCGCGATTTGAACGGGCGCGCCCTGTATTTTTCCCGAGCACCTATCCCTTGGGATCGGGAGCACTTTGCGACACGCCCTGAACTACTTGAGTCAGATCTCTGGCTACGCCACGTGGGACTTTATGCTTACCGTGCCGGCTTTCTTGCCGAATATATCGATTGGCTGCCCAGTCCCTTGGAACAGTTGGAACAACTCGAGCAGCTGCGGGCGCTACACCATGGTCATGCCATTCAGGTGGCCCTCAGTGCCGAGCCCCATCCGGCCGGGGTGGATACTCCGGGGGATCTCGAGCGCGTGCGCCTGCTGCTGGCCGACCATCCCGGTTCATGAGGTTTTGAATAAGCCACAAGATTTCAAATACGCCATGAGGTTTTGAATGCGAGTTCTGTTCGTTTGTCTGGGCAATATCTGCCGTTCTCCCACCGCGGAAGGGGTCTTTCGCTCACGCCTTGATAAGGCAGGATTGGCGGAACGGGTCGAGGTCGACTCCTGCGGCACCAGCGACTGGCATATCGGTGAGTCCCCGGACCCCCGAGCTGTCGCGGCAGCCAAGAGTCGCGGTGTCGATCTGAGCCGGTTGCGCGGACGCCAACTGTGCGAAGATGACTTTCGGCGCTTCGACTACATCCTGGGCATGGATCACATGAACCTGGAAAAACTGGAAGCGATGCGGCCGGCGAAAAGTCAGGCCCATGTCGGTCTCTTCCTGGATTTCGCAGGTCGTTCCGACGAGGCGATTCCTGATCCGTATACCGGCGACGATCGCGGTTTCGAAAAGGTGCTCGATCTGATCGAGGCGGCCAGTGATGGCCTGATCGATGAGCTGCGTAGGCACCTGGACCGCGCATGATTCGCAGCGACGTCGATCTCTCCTCGGCCAATACGCTGGGCTTGCCTTGCCGAGCCGAGCGGTTTTTAGCCACCGACGATATCGGAAGCGTGCGCGATGCATTGCGTCAGGCGGTGAAACAGGGCTGGCCGCTGACGGTGCTCGGGGGCGGCAGCAATCTGGTGCTACACCCCTGGTTGCCGGGGCTGGTGCTACAACCGACCTTTACCAATCTGCGCTTCGAGGAAGCAGGGCAGGGCGAGGTGCTGGTCCATGTGGGAGCCGGCCTGAACTGGCATGTTCTCGTCGAGGCCTTGGCAGAACGCGATCTGTGGGGTATCGAGAATCTGGCGCTGATTCCTGGGCATTGCGGGGCGGCGCCGATTCAGAATATCGGTGCCTATGGGGTCGAATTGGCGGATGTGCTCGAGCAAGTGCATCTATTGCATCTCGAGGATGGTCGCGAAGCCATCTTGGGTCGTGATGATTGCGCCTTCGGCTATCGCGACAGCATCTTCAAGCACGCCCTGGAAAATCGCGTGGTCATCACCCGTCTGGTATTGCGGGTGTCCAAGCGGGCTCAGCCACGGCTCGACTATGGCGATCTGGCATCGCGACTACCCGCCGCGCCCAGTGCCAGCGATGTGGCCGCCGCGGTTAGTGCGGTGCGTCGTGAGAAGCTTCCCGACCCGGCGGTGCTCGGTAATGCCGGCAGCTTTTTCAAGAATCCAGTAGTGTCTGCTGAAAAGGCTCGAATGCTGCTCAGCCGAAATCCGGGCATGCCGCATTTCCCTCTCGCCGACGGCAATGTCAAGCTGGCCGCCGGCTGGCTGATCGATCAGTGCGGTCTCAAGGGGTTGCGTGAAGGGCATGTGGGCATTCACGATCGTCAGGCGCTGGTGCTGGTTCACCATGGAGGCGGTAGCGCCACCGAGCTGCTGGCCTTGGCGCAGCGTGTCGTCGGTGAGGTGCAGGCACGTTTTGACGTTACCCTGGAGCGCGAACCGCGCTTGATGGGGGAGACTGCGCGTTAGATAGGAATTCGCGACGGTGAACGAAAAAGGCCTGGCAGGCATTGACCTGTCAGGCCTTTTGTATTCATCGTGGTGGCTACGCCCTGATTCGAACAGGGGACCCCATCATTATGAGTGATGTGCTCTAACCAGCTGAGCTACGTAGCCGTACAACGGGGGCGAATCCTACACATAAGCGCATGATACGTCAAGTTTTCTTGTTATCTGTGTTTTCGGGGCTTATCCGGCGACAGGCCTTCGCGAAGGCGCTGTGAACCCTTCCCTGGGCGCTACTTTTGCCATCCATGGCAAAAGACCTTCGCTTCGACCTGTCCCCGGCGCCCTATGCGGTTCTCAGTTGTAATAGACTGATCGGCGTCAGGCCTCTAGACGTTGAAGCGGAAGTGGATCACATCCCCATCCTTGACGATGTACTCCTTGCCTTCCAGCCGCCACTTGCCGGCATCCTTGGCACCCTGTTCGCCCCCCAGGGTGACGAAGTCCTCATAGCCGACGACCTCGGCGCGGATAAAGCCTTTTTCGAAATCCGTATGAATGACGCCGGCAGCCTGGGGGGCGGTGGCGCCGATCTTGACCGTCCAGGCACGCACTTCCTTTACGCCGGCGGTGAAGTAAGTCTGTAGGCCGAGCAGCGAGTAGCCGGCACGAATGACCCGATCGAGGCCCGGTTCTTCCATTCCCATCTCGTCGAGGAACATGCTGCGCTCCTCATCGTCGAGTTCGGCGATCTCCGCCTCGAGCTGATTGCATACCGGTACCACCACGGCATCTTCGTCCTTGGCGATCCTATCCACCACGTCGAGATAGGGATTGTTCTCGAAGCCGTCCTCATTGACGTTGGCGATGTACATGGTCGGCTTCAGGGTCAGAAAGCCGAAACTCTTGACCTGGCGCTTCTCGTCGTCGGAGAGGCCAAAGCTGCGAAGCGGCAAACCTTCGGCAAGATGCGGCTGGATGCGATCGAGGATCGCCTTGGTGGCGATGGCATCCTTGTCGCCCCCCTTGACAACTCGGGTCAGGCGCTGGCTGGCCCGCTCGACGGTGTCCAAGTCCGCCAGCGCCAGCTCCATGTTGATGATCTCGATATCCGCCTGCGGATCGACCTGGTTGGCGACATGAATGACGTTGTCGCTGTCGAAGCAGCGCACCACGTGGGCGATGGCGTCGGTCTCGCGGATGTTGGCCAGAAACTGGTTTCCCAGCCCCTCACCCTTGGAAGCGCCGGCAACCAGGCCGGCGATATCCACGAACTCCATGGTGGTGGGGATCACCTTCTGCGGCTTGACGATCTCCGCCAACCTGTCGAGCCGCGGGTCGGGCATCGGCACGATGCCCGTGTTGGGCTCGATGGTACAGAAGGGAAAGTTCTCGGCGTCGATGCCTGACTTGGTCAGCGCATTGAAGAGGGTGGACTTGCCGACGTTGGGCAGGCCGACGATGCCGCAGTTGAAACCCATGATGTGTTCCTGGAAATCGGATGAAAAAAACAATGGCGGGCATTCTACGCCACCCGCCATGTCTTCACTAGCAATGTAAACGTTGCGTTTGAGTGGCAGGTCAGACGTGCGGGAAATAGGCGAGCGCAGCCATTTTCGTTAACCCTTGAAGCTATGCAGGCGATTCATCGCCTTGGCCCATTCGCCCTGGAGGGCTTCGGGTAGCGTCGCAAGGCATTCGTCGATGGCGGCATCGATGGACGCGCGCTCGCTCTTGCCCGGCCGACTCAACACATAGTTGACCACCTGGCGTGCCTCGCCCGGATGGCCGATGCCGATACGCAGACGATGAAAGGCGTTGTTGTTGCCCAGGGCACTGATGGTGTCCCGCAGGCCGTTATGGCCGCCGTGGCCGCCGCCCTGCTTGTATCGGGCCGTACCTGGGGCGATATCCAACTCGTCGTGGGCGACGAGCAGCTCCTCGGGAGAGAGCTTGAAGAACTGGCAAAGCGCGGCGACAGCCGCACCACTGCGATTCATGAACGTCGTCGGATTGAGCAGGTGAAGCTCCTGACCGGCGAAGTTGACCTTGGCGTATTGTCCAAGAAACTTCTTCTCCATGCGCAGTGGCGTAAGGCTGTCGCGCGCAATGGCTTCCACCAGCCAGGCGCCTGCATTATGCCGGGTGTCGGCGTAGTCGGTGCCTGGATTGCCGAGACCGATGATCGCTTTTAGCTGACTCATGAGGCTTTCTTCTCCAAGGAAGCAAACCAACTCCCAAAAAAATCAAGCGCCGGGCTAGCGGCGCTTGATCCATGGATAGAAGGGACTTTTCGACCAGTCTAAAGACCCGACAAGAGAGATGACTAGCTCTTGTCTTCGCCTTCGTCCTCTCCGCTCTCCTGATCCTTCTCGGCGCTTTCTTCGCCTTCAGCCGTTTCCCCGCTTTCGGCTTCATCTTCCTCTTCGTCGCGAATCCTAGCCTTGGCGATGTTGAGGATGGCGTAGTCGTAATCCTCGCCATGGCTGAGGGCCACGGAGGTCACGCCTTCCGGCAGTGTAATATCTGACAGATGCAGCGTCGTACCGACTTCCAGCTTGGAGATGTCAATTTCCAGATAGTCCGGCAGATCCTTCGGCAGACAGCTGATCTCGACTTCCGTCATCAACTGGTGAAGCTCGCCGTCCTCTTCCTTGATGCCTACACACTCTTCTTGGCCGGTCACGTGCAGCGGCACGCTCATGGTGAATGCTTCCTTGGCGCTAACCCGCAGAAAGTCTGCGTGGGTGACCAGCGGCTTGTAGGGATGGCGTTGCAGATCGCGCACTACCACCTGATAGGTCTTGCCATCCACCACCAGGTCGATCAGGGAAGAGAAGAAGGCCTCGTCCTCGATGGCCTTGTAGAAGGCGGACTTCTCCACGGAGATCGGGCGCGGAGCCTTGTCACCGCCATAGACGATGGCGGGAATATACAGGTCCTCACGACGCAGGCGGCGGCTCGCACCTTTCCCCAGCTCGTCACGGACCTTGACGTTAAGTTTGAAATCGGACATTGGTTAACCTCATGGGGTTGAAATAAGGAAATCATCACCCCCGCGACCAGGCGGTGACGTTTCCGATAGCGCTCTTTGAACAAACTACTGCAGCGCACGTATCCGAGCAGGATGTTCTAGTGGAACATCGCGCTCACGGATTCTTCATTGCTGACACGGCGGATCGCCTCGGCGATCAAGCCTGCCACGCTTAGCTGGCGTATCTTGCCGCTGCGCCGTGCCTCTTCGGCAAGCGGGATGGTATCCCCGACGACGAGTTCGTCAAGTACCGAACCCAGAATATTATCCACCGCCGGCCCCGACAGGATCGGGTGGGTGGCGTAGGCCACTACACGCTGAGCACCGTGGTCCTTGAGGGCTTCGGCGGCCTTGCAGAGCGTGCCGGCGGTATCGACCATGTCATCGACCACCACGCAGGTGCGACCCTCGATCTCGCCGATGATATGCATCACCTGAGCCTGGTTGGACTGCGGCCGGCGCTTGTCGATGATGGCCAGGTCGGCATTGAGTTGCTTGGCGATGGCTCGGGCACGCACCACGCCACCTACGTCCGGCGATACCACCACCAGATTGTCGTAGTTCTGGCGCTCGATATCGTCGAGCAGGATCGGCGAGCCGTAGACGTTATCCACCGGCACGTCGAAAAAGCCCTGGATCTGATCCGCATGCAGGTCCATGGTCATGACCCGGTCGACCCCTGCCTTGACCATCATGTCGGCGACCACTTTGGCGGAAATGGGCACCCGCGCCGAACGCACGCGGCGATCCTGACGCGCATAGCCGAAATAGGGAACGACGGCGGTGATGCGAGTCGCGGAGGCGCGGCGCAGGGCATCCACCATCAGAATCAGTTCGAGCAGGTTATCGTTGGTCGGGGCGCAGGTGGACTGCAGGATGAACACATCCTTGCCGCGAACGTTCTCATTGATCTCGACTGCGATCTCGCCATCGCTGAACTGGCCGACCGTGGCATGACCCAGCCGATTGTCGAGACATTCGGCCACCTTGCGAGCAAGTTCGGGATTGGCGTTCCCGGCGAAAACCATCAATTTAGACACGCGCAGCCACCTTTGGAGTCTGAGAGCCTGTGGGGTACGACAGACCTCTAGGGAATCTCGATAGGAATGTTGGCAGTTTCATCAGAGAACTGGCTGGGGTACCAGGATTCGAACCTGGGAATGCCGATACCAAAAACCGGTGCCTTACCACTTGGCTATACCCCAGTACTATAAACTCTCTCGCCGTTGCCTCACAGCCGGCACGACCCCTACTGCATCGCTAGCCGTTGAATGCTCCGGACTGCTCTGCTCTCATTATCTTCAAAGCTCGGTTCTACAACAGGCCCAGATCTACATGAGGCTCAGTGCCTGATGAAGAGGCGAGACGTTGCATCCCCGAGCCTTGAAGGCATGCCAATCGTCACGCACTTGCTCCAGTAGTCTCTGAGCATCGCTTTCGTGTTGTAAGCTGCAGAATAGACAGGCGCCGGTGCCGGTCAATAACGGTGGTGCAAAGGCGGACAGCCATTCGAACGCCTCGTCAACTCTGGGATAAAGGCGCCGCACCGTCGCTTCGCAATCGTTGCGCCAGGCTTCGGGCCCCTCCTGCAGTGCGCGCGCCATACTAATGGGGGGGGTGTTTCGTGTCAATTGTGGGGCGCCGAACACCTGCGGTGTCGCGACCTCGATTCCTGGATGAAGCACCACGAACCAGGGGGTGTCCAGTTCGACCGGCGTCAGACGCTCACCGATACCTTCGGCCCAGGCGGCATGGCCGTATACGAATACCGGCACATCGGCGCCCAGGCGCAACCCGAGCGCTGCAAGGCGATCAGGGCTCAGCCCGAGATTCCAGAGGTGATTCAGAGCAAGTAGGGTAGTGGCGGCATCGGAGCTGCCACCGCCCAGCCCGCCGCCCAGGGGTAAACGCTTGTCGAGATGGATATCGACCCCCAGGCGGCAGTCGATGTCTACTTGAAGCAGTCGAGCGGCGCGTACCACTAGATTGTCGTTTTGAGCCACCGTGTCGAGGGTCGATTCGAGATTGACGATCCCGTCATCGCGGCGTCTAAAACGCAGGGTGTCGCCATGATCGAGAAACTGGAAGAGCGTCTGTAGCTCATGATAGCCATCGCTGCGCCGCCCTGTGATATGCAGTAGACGATTGAGCTTGGCCGGCGCCGGCAGTATCAGTTCCTTCATGGTGCTGGATCGGCTGAACGCCACTGATTGACCACCAGGGTGGCGCGTAGATCATCGAAGGTCATCACCAGACGACGCGGCAGCCATAAGCCTCCGCGCAGTTCCGGTGCCCAGGTCCAGTCGCGATACTCGATGGTCCAGCCGGCCTGGCGTAGCTGCTCGGGAAAGCCGCTCTCGTCGGTTTGCATCTCATGCGCCACGATCGGGGCGGGCAAGCCGCGTACCCAGTTGTCGAGGGCGGAGATGGGCAATGACCAGCCAAGCTGTTCCTGCATCAGCTGTTCGGGAGTTTCCGCCGAGAAGCGTCCATCGCCGGTGGTTAGCGTCACGCCTTCCGGCGTTCCTTCGAGTACGCTACGACCCGTGCCGAAGGGGCCGCTTATCAGCATGCGATAGTGGCGCGGTGCCTGATACCAATCCAGATTGGCGCTGGTGGTATCTTCATTGGTGCGCAACCCGACCTTGCCGGCCAGGCGCCAACGCTCAAGCGCCTCGAGCTCCTCGAGTTGAGCGGACCAGTCGCCGCGTTCCCGAGGGATATCGGGAGTCGGGGACTGAGCGGCACAACCCGCCAGCAATATCAAGCCAAGCAATGGCATCAGCAGTCGCATCATATAAGCTCATCTCGACGGTGAAGAAGGGTATGCATTCAAGGGGCGAGGGCAGGAATACGCTCGAGCAATTCGTCTATTCTGGGTCGTTCATCGAAGCGCTCGAGCGCCTCGGCGATGACTCTCCGCGCTTCTTGCCGGCGTTCGAGCAGCCACAATACCTCGGCCAGGTGCGCGGCAATCTCCTGGTCCGGCTGTGCCGCATAAGCCTCCTGCAGATAGGGCAGCGCACGCTCGTTATCATTCAGTTTGTGATAGGCCCAGCCCAGGCTATCGAGAATCGCTGGGCTCTCGGGTTCCAGTTCATGGGCCCGCTGGATCAGTTCGAGGCCTTCCTGATGGCGCTCGGTAACGTCTACCAGTGTATAACCCAGGGCGTTCAAGGCCATGGCGTTGTCCGGTTCCCGGGCGAGGATGGACCGTAGATCGCGTTCCATGCCCTCCAGATCGCCTTTTTCATAGCGACGCATGGAGCGCAAGAAGCGCAACTGGCTGTCCTCGGGGGCACGCCTGATCTCGCGCTCGAGCAATTGAGTGGCGGCATCCGTCAGATTCTGCTCTTCCAGCAGATCGATTTCGATAGTCACCAGTTCGCCGCGCATGTCCGGATGACGCAGGCGCTCGATGTTCAAAAAATCTCGGGCATCGAGCAGTCGCCCCGCTTCGATCAGCATTTGAGCGGCGCGTAGTCGAGCTTCGAGAAATCCATCACCCGGCGGCACCTGACGGTAGTAGAGCAGCGCGTTGTCGACTTCTTCCTGTTCGTCGGCAATGGCTCCCAGCAGGATATAGGCCGCCGGCGGTGCCGGGTCGCTTTCGAGTAAGGGAAGCAGCAGGCGGCGTGCCGGTGCGTTATAGCCTTCCTCCATATAGAGCTGTGCAAGCGCCAGGCGCAGCTGGGGCGCATCGGGATGACGCGCCAGCAGAGGATCGAGTCCGGCTTCGGCGGCATCGACATTGCCCAGGCGCAACTGAGCCTGGGCGAGCATCAGGATGAAACGATTGTCGTCGGGCGCGGCTTCGAGCCCTCGCCGGGCGGCATCCCGGGCCGCTGCGACACGTCCTTGCTCCAGGGCGATCCGCCCACGCACCAGCCACACCGCCGGGAGTTCCGGTTGCGTTCGGGCAAGTTCGGCTAGACGCCGTTCAGCTTGCCGGGTATCGCCGACAGCCGCTTCGAGCAAGGCCGTGGCGACGATGGCATCGCTTTGTCGCGGGTGGTCATCAAGAAATCGATACAGCGTATCCAGCAAGGGAATAAGATCGACCTGCTCGTCGATGACGGTTTCCGCAAAGCTGATCAGATCTCCCTGATCGCCGCGTGCTGCCAAGGTCAGGCGTTGCTCCAGACTGGCTTGCCAGTCGCCGCGCTCCATGGCAAGCCCCGCCAGTAGGCGAGTCGGCGCCTCGTTGTCCGGCGCAAGTGCGTGCCAACGCTGCGTTGCCTGTAAAAGTAATGCCTGATCGTTGCTGTAGCGCGCGGCGAGGACGGCACGCTCGGCCAGTGCCGATGAACCATAGCGATCGGCACTCTCCAGGTAGCCTCTGGCGGCGCGGTCGAAATCATCGCGTTGTCCGGCCAGCTCGGCGGTGAGCAAGGTCGCCAGACCCTGTGCGTCGAGTCCTTTGCGAATCGGAGGAGCCGACGCCATGGGATCGTCTGCAGCGGTCAAAGAAGGACCGGAGGCCGTGCTCTGACAAGCCGTCAACAGGACAGTGAGCAAAGTGGTCGTAACCAAGCGTGGGCGCATGCCTTCCTCGTTCGCTAAAGAAATCACTGGAATGCCCTGCAATTCCAGAGTGCATCATCGGCCACCAGGGCCGGCAAGGGACTGCCGCTCAGCATACCGACTTGATCAGCCCGGGCAAAGCGAAGCGCAACGTATCCTGCCCTGGCGAAGTGGGTGTGATAAACTACTGCGCCAAATATCTTTTCCATTTCAATTTCCGTGCGATCCATGATCTCGATGCTAGTGACGCTGCAATGACGCTTCTTGCGCTGGGAATCAATCATAATACCGCGACTGTCGAGGTACGCGAGCAGGTGGCGTTCGCGCCGAGCCAGCTGGAAATGGCCCTGAACGAACTCAAATGCTTGCCTCAAGTGCACGAGGCCGCCGTATTGTCGACCTGCAACCGGACCGAGCTGTACTGTGTCACCGGCGAGCAGGGTGAACAGACGATCCTCGATTGGTTGAGCCGTTTTCATGGTCTGACGCTAAATCAGCTGACCCAGTGTGCCTATCATTATCTCGACGAGGCAGCGGCCAGACATCTCATGCGCGTGGCGTCGGGGCTCGACTCGATGGTGCTCGGCGAGCCGCAGATACTGGGACAGCTCAAGACGGCCTATCAGCAGGCGCATGACCTCCAGGGCCTCGGGGGCGAACTCGAGCGCCTGTTCCAGCATGTTTTCGCCGTGGCCAAGCAGGTGCGTACCGAGACCGGTATCGGTGAAAATCCGGTCTCGGTCGCCTACGCCGCGGTTAGCCTGGCGAATCGTATCTTCGACGATCTATCGCGTTCGCGGGCGCTGCTGATAGGCGCTGGCGAGACCATCCAACTGGTGGCGCGACATCTCAAGGAGGCGGGTATCCGAGAAATGATCGTCGCCAACCGCACTCGGGAGCGGGCCTCGACGCTGGCTCAAGAAATTGACGGCGAGGCCATTTCTCTGAGCGAGATCCCGGATGTGCTGCCGCGTGCCGATATCGTGATCACCTCGACGGCCGCGCCACTGCCGATCCTGGGCAAGGGCATGGTCGAGCGCGCTCTGAAACTGCGCCGCCATCGTCCCGTTTTCATGGTCGATATCGCCGTGCCGCGAGATATCGAACCTCAGGTCGGCGAGCTCGGCGATGTCTTTTTATACACCGTCGACGACCTGCAGGAAGTGATCGAGGAAAACCGTCGCCATCGGCAGGTAGCGGCGGATCAGGCCGAGGAATTGATCGCGCTTGGGGTCGATCACTGGTTGCACGAACGTCGTGTGCGCGGGGCGGGAGAGCTGATCCGCCGTTATCGCGAGCAGAGCGAGGCGCTACGGGTGAGCGCCGAATCCCAGGCGCTAGCGCAATTGGCTCGGGGCCAGAATCCCGAGAAGGTCATCCGTCGCCTGACCCAGCAACTCACCAACAAGTTACTGCACGGCCCGACGTTGCGCATGCGGGAAGCCTCCGGTGCGGAACGTCATGATCTCATTCAAGCCGCGGAGCAACTGCTGCTCGACTCGGCAGACTCCTCCCGGGATTCACAACAGGACCCTTCATGAAAGCGTCACTGCGTCAACGTCTGGAAAGTCTTCAGGAACGCTTCGAGGAACTGGCGGCGCTGCTCGCCGATCCCGACGTGATCGCTGAGCAGACGCGGTTTCGCGACTATTCGAGAGAGTACGCCGAACTCGAGGAGCTCACTGCTGCCTGGCGTGAGTACCGCCAGGTCGAACAGGATGTCGAGGATGCTGCTCAGTTGAGTACCGACGGCGATGCGGACCTGCGGGAGCTGGCACAAGAGGAACTTCAAGAAGGGCGCGCTCGTCTCGAAGACCTGGAAGAACGCCTCAAGAAACTGCTGGTGCCCAAGGACCCGGACGATCACCGTAACGTTTTTCTCGAGGTGCGCGCCGGCACCGGAGGCGACGAAGCCTCGCTGTTCGCCGGCGACCTGTTTCGCATGTATTCGCGCTATGCCGAAAAGCTGGGCTGGAAGATCGAGGTGGTGAGTGCCAGCCATGGCGACCAGGGGGGCTATAAGGAGATCATCGCCCGGGTGCGGGGCGAGGGCGTCTATGCCCGGCTCAAGTTCGAATCCGGGGCGCATCGGGTACAGCGCGTCCCGGCCACCGAGTCCCAGGGACGCATCCACACCTCGGCCTGTACCGTGGCGATCATGCCGGAAGCCGATGAAGTAGGGGATGTCGACATCGACCCCAACGAGCTGCGGGTGGATACCTTTCGTTCCAGTGGCGCCGGTGGTCAGCACGTCAATACCACTGATTCGGCCATTCGCATTACCCATCTGCCCAGCGGGGTGGTGGTGGAGTGCCAGGAAGAGCGCAGCCAGCACAAGAACCGAGCCAAGGCGATGTCGCTACTGGCCGCGCGTCTGAAGCAAAGCGCCGTGGCCAATCAGCGCCAGCAACAGGCCGACACCCGCCGTTCCCTGGTCGGCTCCGGGGATCGCAGCGAACGTATTCGTACCTACAATTTTCCCCAGGGACGGCTGACGGATCACCGCATCAACCTGACCCTGTACAAACTCGGCGAGGTGATGGCCGGCGAGCTGGATGAGGTCATCGAGCCGTTGATCAACGAGTACCAGGCCGAACGCCTCTCTGCGCTGCAGGACGCCTGATGACTATCGAGCAGCTAATGATTCAAGCGGGTACGCGCTTGAGTGCCGCGGGATCAACCACACCACGGCTGGATGCCGAGGTGCTGTTGGGACATGTGCTGAAGCGCGATCGTACCTGGCTCTATACCTGGAGTGATCGGGACGTTACCGATGCAGAACGGTCGCATTTCGATACGCTTGTGGCGGCACGAAACCATGGCGAGCCGATTGCCTATCTGGTCGGTGAGCGGGAGTTCTGGGGGCTGCGGCTGCAGACCCGGGCGTCTACCTTGATTCCACGACAGGATACCGAATGTCTGGTCGAGGCGGCCTTGGCCAAGGCCACGGCGCTGGACGGGCGGGCGCTGGATCTCGGCACCGGGAGCGGCGCCATTGCCTTGGCCTTTGCCAGCGAACGCCCTGGCTGGCAGGTAACGGGGGTCGATCGAATCGCCGACGCGCTTTCCCTGGCGCAAGGCAACGCTGAACGCCTGGGTATCGCCAGCGTCGAGTTTCTAGAGAGCGATTGGTTCTCGGCGCTGGCGGACCGGCGATTCGAGCTGATCCTGGCCAATCCGCCTTATCTTGCTGACGACGATCCTCACCTGGGGCAAGGCGATGTACGCTTCGAGCCGCGTTCGGCGCTGGTGGCCAACGACAAGGGACTTGCGGATCTTCGGCACCTGATCGTCGCGACGCGCGCACATCTTGAAGCACAGGGATGGCTGTTGCTCGAGCATGGCTGGACCCAGGGACAGGCCGTTGCCGAGGCGTTGCGCCAAGCGGGCTATGCCGACGTCATGACGCTCGCCGATCTGGCGGGCCAGCCACGGGTATCCTTGGGCCGCATGCCGGCATGCTTGTCGTCATGAATAGAGCGTGGAATATCCCAGGCTAGAGCCCCGGTGATCGACTGTGATAGTTATAATTGCAACTACTCGAAATGCGACAGGCAGACGATCACACTGCTGACACTCGACTGGGGACGTCATTACGATGAAAAACAAGGCGCGATCATTGGATCGCATCGATCTCAAGATCCTTGGTGTCTTGCAGGAGAACGCCCGCATCTCCTATGTCGATCTCGCTTCCCGGGTGGGGCTTTCGACGACCCCTTGCCTTGAGCGCGTCAAGCGTCTCGAGCGCACCGGCATCATTCGTGGATACAAGGCCTTGCTCGATCCGACGGCACTCAAGGCCAACCTGCTGGTGTTCGTCGAGATCAGCCTTGAAACTCAATCGCCGGCTGTATTCGACGAGTTCCGCCGCGCGATCGCTACATTGCCTCAGATCCAGGAGTGTCATCTCGTGTCCGGCCAGTTCGACTACATTCTCAAGTGTCGAATTCCCGAAATGTCCGCCTATCGTCAATTGCTCGGCGAAGTCGTGCTGACCCTGCCCGGGGTCAAGGAGTCGAAGAGCTATGTGGTCATGGAAGAGGTCAAGGAAGAGTTCGCGTTGCCGATTCCAGAATTCGATCAGCGCGCGCAATGATGCCGCGAGGAAAGCACGCGCCTCGTATAGCACTATTGCCAGAGTCGCCATTGAGCATCAAGGTGAGCCATGAATGATCAAGCGCTATTGCGTTACAGCCGGCAAATCATGCTGCCGCAGGTCGATATTGCCGGCCAGGAACGGATGCTTGCCGGACATGCCGTGATTGTCGGTGCCGGTGGGTTGGGCTCGCCAGTGGCGCTCTATCTCGCGGCAGCGGGGGTGGGGCGTCTGACCCTGATCGACGATGATGTGGTAGAGCTTTCCAATCTACAGCGCCAGATCGCTCATGGTGAAGCGGATCTTGGCCGGCTGAAGGTCGATTCCGCAGCGGCGGCGGTCCAGGCGCTCAACTCTGATTGTCGAATCGAAGTCGTTCCCCATCATCTGCAAGGGACCGCCCTGGCAGAGGTGGTGGCGGAGGCGGATGTGGTGCTCGATTGCACCGATCGCTTCTCCAGTCGATATGCCATCAATCGTGCCTGTCTGCAGATGCGTAAGCCCGTGGTCTCGGGCGCTGCCATTCGTTTTTCCGGTCAACTGGCGGTTTTCGACCTGCGGAACAGGGAAAGCCCCTGCTATGCCTGTCTCTATCCTGCAGGAAAGGAGGATGAATACACCGATCAGGAACTGCGCTGCGCCGAGAATGGCGTCATCTCGCCACTGGTCGGCATGATTGGTACCTTTCAGGCACTCGAGGCGATGAAGTTGCTGAGCGGTGCCGGTACGCCCCACCAAGGCCTCTCCACCTTCGATGGCTTGAGCGGGGAGTGGCGACGTTTCAATGTGCAGCGAGATCCCGAGTGCAGCGTCTGCAGTGCATCAGGTTGAACGGTAGATGGCCATGGAGCGTTCGCCTCTTCCTTTGAGTCAGGTCAGCGACTTCGATATCCGCCTGCTGCGGGTGTTCAAGACAGTGGTCGAGTGCGGCGGTTTTACCGCCGCCGAACCGACTCTGGGTATCAGCCGTTCGGCAATCAGCCTGCACATGAGCGATCTTGAGAAACGTCTAGGGCTGCGTCTGTGCCAGCGTGGGCGCGGCGGCTTCTCGCTCACCGAGGAGGGGCGCCAGGTGTTCGGCGCCGTGCTCACTTTGCTCGCATCGCTTGAGACCTTTCGCACCGAGGTCAATGGGCTGCACCAGACCCTGCGCGGCGAACTCAATATCGGTATCACCGACAATCTGGTCAGCAAACCGGAAATGCGCATCACCCATGCCCTGGCGGATCTCAAGGAAAAGGGGCCGGAGGTGCGCATCAACATTCACATGGAGTCCTCGGACACGATCGCCCAGGGGGTGCTGGACGCTCGGCTGCATGTCGGGGTGGTGCCGGAGGTCAATCTGCTTGCCAGCCTCGAAACCCGCGCGCTATACGATGAGCGCTCGCTGCTCTATTGCTCTAACACCCATCCACTTTTCGCAGCGCTGGACAAGGAACTGACGATTTCCTGCTTGAGTCAGCAGGATGCAGTGATCCCCGGTTATCCGCTACCTCAAGCTGCGCGTGAGGCTCACGCCATTCTCGACGGCACTGCCAGCGCCTCGGATCGCGAGGGCGCCGTCTTCCTGATACTGACCGGGCGTTACATCGGTTATCTGCCGGAGCATCTCGCCGCTCCCTGGATAGCAGCCGGACGCCTCAAGGCTTTGCTCGTTGAGAAGTGCCATTATCTGACGCCCTTCGTGGTCATCACCCGGCGCGATCGACGTTTTCATCGCGTGCTGGAGGCGTTTCTGGAGGGATTGGCTTGAGATTGGCTCGAGAGAGGAAAGGGCAGGCGCAATACGTCAGCCAGGGCTCACGTTAACGCAAGCAAGCGTGTATTTTTCAAACCTGATGACTGAGCCATGCTGTAATACATACTACTAGGCAGCTGGAGGATCACGTCATGTTCGAGACAAACCATCAGGTTGAGACCAAAGGCGATAGCACAACTCAAACCGAGCGCATGCCCAGCGCAGGTTCAACCTCACTCAATCAGCACTATTGGATGCCGTTCAGTAGCAATCGGGATTTTCACGCCCACCCACGGGTGATTACCGGGGCTGAAGGGCGCTATTTCATCGATGATAAGGGACGACGGCTGTTCGACTCCCTGTCCGGGCTTTGGACCTGTGGCGCCGGCCACAATCGCGCCGAGATTCAGCAAGCGGTGGCCAAGCAGCTGGGCAGCCTGGACTTTGCACCAGGCTTTCAGGTCGCTCATCCGCTGGCGTTTCAGCTGGCGGAAAAGGTTGCCAGCCTGACCCCGAAAGGGCTCGATCATGTGTTCTTCACCGACTCCGGTTCCGAGGCCGCAGATACGTCCATCAAGATGGCCAAGGCCTACTGGCGGCTCAAGGGAAAACCGGAAAAGACCCGGTTGATCGGCCGTGCCAAGGGCTATCACGGTGTCAACATCGGCGGCACCAGCCTTGGCGGCATCGGTGGCAATCGCAAGCATTATGGCCAACTGATGGACGTCACGCATCTGCCCCATACCCTGCAAGCCCATCTGGCTTTCACCCGAGGGCAAGCTGAGATCGGCGTGGAGCTGGCGGATGCCTTGCTCGATCAGATCGCGCTGCATGACGCCTCGAACATCGCAGCAGTCATCGTCGAGCCCATGGCCGGCTCCGCCGGGGTGATCGTGCCGCCCAAGGGGTATCTCGATCGCCTGCGTAAGATCTGCACTCAGCACGATATTCTGCTGATCTTCGACGAGGTGATCACCGCCTTCGGCCGCAGTGGCGCGCGTACCGGGGCCGAGGCCTTTGGCGTCGCGCCGGACATCATGAACATCGCCAAGCAGCTGACCAACGGTGCGGTACCCATGGGCGCGGTGATCGCCTCGAATGAAATTTTCGATACCTTCATGCAGGCCGGCGGACCCGAGCATGCCATCGAGTTTCCCCACGGCTACACCTACAGCGGTCATCCGGTGGCCTGCGCCGCGGGGCTGGCGGCACTGGAGCTGTTCGAGCGCGAAGACTTTCCCGCTCAGGTGCAAGCCATCGCGCCGGCATTCGAAGAGAAGTTGCATGCGCTGAGAGGGCGCCCCCACGTGGTGGATATTCGCAACTACGGCCTGGCCGGCGCCATTCAACTGGCACCCCGGGACGGAGACCCGACGGTTCGACCACGGGACGCGCATTTGGCGCTCTGGGAAGCCGGTTTCTATGTGCGCTACGGCGGCGACACCTTGCAGTTCGGCCCGCCTTTCGCCTCCACAACGGAAGAGCTCGAGCGCCTGTTCGATGCGGTGGCCACGACCCTCGATAAGCTGGATTAAACCGAAATACAACATAGGAGACGACGATGGAGCAGGTTTTGCATTTGATAGGCGGTGAACGCATCGCCGGTAATCGCACCCTCGAGGTGGCCAATCCGTCGACCGGTCAGGTGATTCGCCAACTGGCCTGCGCCGATACCGTTACCGTGGAGCAGGCCGTGGCGGCGGCCAAGGCCGCATTCCCTGCCTGGCGCGATACGCCGCCGGCCAAACGCGCCCAGGTCATGTTTCGCTTCAAGCAGCTGCTCGAGGAGCACACTGAACGTTTGGTGCAACTGGTCAGCGAGGAACACGGCAAGACCGTGGAAGATGCCCTGGGTGAGCTCAAGCGTGGTATCGAGAATGTCGAATATGCCTGCGGCGTGCCGGAACTGCTCAAAGGTGAGTACTCTCATAACGTGGGGCCCAACATCGACGCCTGGTCCAACTTCCAGCCATTGGGCGTGGTCGCCGGTATCACGCCGTTCAACTTCCCCGCCATGGTGCCGCTATGGATGTACCCCATGGCGATCGCCTGCGGTAATACCTTCATCCTGAAGCCGTCGGAGAAGGACCCAACCTCGTCCCTGGCCATCGCCGAACTGCTGGAAGAAGCCGGGGCTCCCAAGGGCGTGATCAACGTGGTGCACGGCGATCGGGAAGCGGTGGAAGCGCTGCTCGATGCGCCGGACGTCAAGGCGATTTCCTTCGTAGGTTCCACGCCGATTGCCGAAAGCCTCTACGCCCGGGGTTGCGCCAACGGCAAGCGGGTCCAGGCCTTGGGCGGGGCCAAGAACCATGCCGTGGTGCTGCCGGACGCGGACATCGACAACGCCGCCACTACCTTGATGGGTGCGGCCTATGGCAGCTGCGGTGAGCGCTGCATGGCGATCTCCGTGGCCGTGTGCGTGGGCGATGACACCGCCGACCGGCTGATCGATGCCATGCAACCGAAGATTGCCGAGCTGAAGGTCGGGCCTGGGACCGACAAGGGGCTCGACATGGGGCCGCTGGTCACTGGAGAACACCGTGAAAAGGTGCTGGGCTATATCGAGGATGGCGTGCGTTCCGGCGCCAAGCTGCTGGCCGATGGTCGGGGCCTGAGTGTGCCCGGTCATGAGGACGGCTTCTTCCTCGGTGGCTGCTTGTTCGACCGGGTGACCCCGGAGATGCGCATCTATCGGGAAGAGATCTTCGGCCCGGTGCTGTGCGTGGTGCGGGTCGCTAGCCTGGACGCTGCTATTGAACTGATCAACGCCCACGAATACGGCAACGGCACCTGCTTGTTCACCCGGGACGGCGAGGCGTCGCGACGTTTCGCGGATCAGATCGAAGTCGGCATGGTGGGCATCAATGTGCCGCTACCGGTGCCGGTGGCCTATCACAGCTTCGGCGGCTGGAAGCGCTCGCTATTTGGCGATTTGCACGCCTACGGCCCGGATGCGGTGCGTTTCTATACCCGGCGCAAGGCAGTCTCTCAGCGCTGGGCAGCGCCCTTCGAGAAGGCGCATGCAGAGTTTCATTTTCCGTCCGGTAGTTAACGCCAGGGAATTGACAATGGGCGGCGTGCGTCGTCCATTGCGTATTCATGCGCAGAGCGGCTACCAGCACTCGAGCATTTGTCGAGAGGCTATCATCTGCCTGAGAATGTCCCCTCGCTCCCGCTATTTACCATCATTCACGCGGGTGTCACATAAGACACTTCAAGGAGACATCATGAGTCACTATCAGGTCACCAATCCTGCTACCGGCGAAAATATCGCCACTTATCCCACCGCCACGGACGATCAGATTCAACAGGCAGTGACCAGTGCCGATAATGCTTATCGCCAATGGTCGCGCACTACCGATGTGGCCAAGCGGGCAGCGCTTCTCAAGCGCGTGGCGCAGTTGCACGCGGAACGTCGCGAAGAACTGGCCGCCATCATCGTCAAGGAGATGGGCAAGCCGATCGATCAGGCCCGGGGGGAAATCGACTTCTGCGTCGATATCTACAATTACTACGCGGACAATGCCGAGACCTTCCTGGCAGACGAGCCCATTCCGTCCCCGGCCGGTGGCAAGGCCTTCATCCGCCGTCAGGCCCTCGGGGTGCTCATCGGTATCATGCCGTGGAATTTTCCCTTCTATCAAGTGGCGCGTTTCGCTGGGCCCAATCTGGTGCTGGGCAATACGATCGTGCTCAAACACGCCCCGCAGTGTCCTGAATCTGCGTTGGCACTGGAAAGAATCTTCAACGATGCAGGCTTTCCGGAAGGGGCCTACGTCAACGTTTTTGCCACCAATGAACAGGTGGCCGATGTCATTGCCGACCCTCGTATTCAAGGGGTTTCATTGACCGGCTCCGAGCGTGCCGGTGCGGCCGTGGCAGAGATCGCCGGACGACATCTCAAGAAGGTCGTGCTGGAGCTAGGCGGCTCCGATGTGTTCCTGGTGCTCGATACCGACGATATCGATGGCGTCGTCGAGATGGCCGTGGCGGGACGTCTGGAGAATAGCGGCCAAGCCTGCAATGGCTCCAAGCGCATCCTGGTGATGGAGGATATCCACGACGAGTTCGTCGAGAAGTTCGCCTCCGCCATGGACAGGGTCGAGCCTGCCGATCCCACGGTCGAAGGCGTCGCCCTGGGCCCGTTGTCCTCCGCCAATGCCACCGCCACCCTCGAGCGCCAGGTCAAGACAGCGCTCGAACAGGGAGCGGTCGCCAAGGTAGGCGGTAAAGATCCCGAGGGTAACTTCTTTGCACCCACCGTGCTTACCCAGGTTACGCCGGAAATGGATGCCTATCGCGAGGAGTTGTTCGGCCCGGTCGCCGTGGTCTACAAGATAGCGAGTGAAGACGAGGCCATCGAGCTTGCCAACGCATCGCCTTTTGGTCTTGGTTCCATCGTTATCTCCCAGGATCGGGAGAAGGCGCTACGTGTCGCCGATCAACTCGAGGTGGGTATGGTCTTCATCAACGAAGTAGGTGGCGAAGCCGCGGAGTTGCCCTTTGGTGGCGTCAAACGCAGTGGATTCGGGCGGGAACTCGGTCGTTTCGGCATCGATGAGTTCGTCAACAAGAAGCTCATTCGGATGAAAGATGGGGTCTGAACTAGCCCTTGTTCGTATCGCTGCGTTGAACGTTTGGTATTTTATACTTGACACCCGTGTGGGGTTTGGTGCAAGACTGATAACCAGATGCTCGAAACAGCAATGCGAAAGCGGTCGAAGAATTCAACAATAATATCGAGCCGTCTTTGGCGGCTCACTGGACCAGGAAGGCGTATGACTGCTGCACCCGGACCTCATCGTCCTGCCTCTTACTACAATGCCAGCATCGCGGTTAGCCTGGCGCCTACTCCCTCGCTGGAGGGCGATGGCAAGGCCGATGTCTGCGTCGTCGGGGGCGGTGTGACCGGCTGTTCGGCGGCCTTGCATCTGGCCGAGCGTGGCTATTCGGTGGTGCTGCTGGAGGCCGGTGAAATCGGCTATGGCGCCTCAGGGCGCAGTGGAGGACAGATCCTGCCGGGGCTGGGCACCGAACTCGAGGTGGTCGAAAAGGCGCTGGGGCTCGAGCGGGCGCGAGAAATATGGGAAATGAGCCGCGAATCGGTACGCCTCACCGAACAGTTGATTCAACGCCACGACATCCCTTGCGATCTCACCTGGGGCTATGTGAACGCGGCGATCAAGCCCCGCCATGTGCGCGAGCTGCATGCCTTTCAGGACAGCATGGCGCAGCGCTACGATTATCATTCGATGACGTTTCTCGAAGGCGATGCCCTGCGTGAGCGGGTCGTCAGCGATGCGTATCTGGCGGGTCTTCACGATGCGGAAGGGGGTCATCTGCATCCGCTCAACTATACCCTCGGTTTGGCTCGTGCCGCCCAACGAGCAGGTGCCGTGATTCACGAGCATAGCGCGGCAGTCCGTGTCGAGCGTGGTCAACCGGCCCGGGTGATCACTGCGCAGGGTCAGGTAACCGCCGATTTCGTGGTGGTGGCCGCCAATGCTTATCTGGGTGGCCTGCTGCCCGAATTGAGCGGTCGCATCATGAGCGCCGCCAATTACATCGTGGCCACCGAACCCTTGAGCGAGCATCAGGTCGCCCAGGTGCTGCCCCATAACGACGCCCTCTCGGATACCAATTTCGTGCTCGATTACTATCGGTTATCCGGCGATCGGCGTCTGCTTTACGGAGGCGAGGTCAGCTACGACGGGCGTGAGCCACGCGGCCTCGAGGCCCGCATGGATGCCAAGATTGCCAATCTATTTCCTGTCCTCAAGGGAATCAGGATCGACTACCGCTGGGGGGGCGATGTGGCCATCACCGTCAATCGTGCCCCGGATTTCGGGCGTCTGGATCACACTATCTTCTACGCGCAAGGCTATTCGGGTCATGGCATGTCCCTGGCTGGCTTGGCCGGGCGTCTGATGAGCGATGCCATTGCGGGGCAAGCCGAGCGCTTCGATGTTTTTGCCGACATGCCGCATCGTCGGTTTCCTGGCGGGCGCTGGCTACGCCAACCACTATTGGTATTGGCAACCAATTTCTACAAGTTGCGGGACCGATTGTAGTTTCGGAGGCGTCTTATTCTCCGACACACGACGACAATAACGGGAGAGTACTACATGGATCATCCCACCTCGACCGCCCAGGCCGATCGCCGAAGCGACGCGAACCAAAGCGCCGACGATGCACAGGAGAGCGCCGCCCGCGGACGCCGTGAGCCCTGTTCGATCGAACTCAAAGGGTTGCACAAACGCTTCGGCAAGGACACCGTGGCCCTGGACGATGTCGATCTGACCATCGAAGCCGGGGAGTTCTTTACCTTGCTGGGACCTTCCGGCTGTGGAAAGACGACTCTGCTGCGTATTCTCGCCGGGCTTGAAGAACCCGATGCCGGGCGCTTGCTGATCGGTGGCGAGGATATCACCGACATTCCACCCCATAAGCGCAGCGTCAATACCGTCTTTCAGTCCTATGCGCTGTTTCCCCATCTGTCGGTACGTGACAATTTGGCTTTCGGTCTACGCATGCGCGGCGAATCGAAAACGGAACAACGGCGTAAAGTCGATGAGGTCGCGGAGTTCATCCAATTGGGGTCTCTGGTCGAGCGGCCCGTCGATCAGCTCTCCGGTGGACAGCGCCAGCGCATCGCTCTGGCCCGGGCATTGATCTGCGAGCCCAACGTGCTACTCCTGGACGAGCCGCTATCGGCCCTCGATGCGGGGTTGCGGGGCCAACTTCAGGTCGAGTTGCAGCGTATCCAGAAGCGCCTGGGCATGACCTTCGTGTTCGTCACCCACGATCAGGACGAAGCCATGGTGATGTCGGATCGTATCGCCGTACTCGATGCCGGCATCATTCAGCAGGTCGGGCCGCCCAACGAGGTCTACGAGCATCCTCGCAATGCCTTCGTGGCACGCTTCATGGGTCACGACAACCTGTTCGCCATTCATGCAAGCCAGGAGGACTGGGTGGATACCGAGCTGGGCCGTCTGCGTATCGACCCTGAGGAGCAACGTCAGGAACAGGATGGCTGGCTGTTGATTCGCCCCGAGACTCTGGAGCTCAATGCGGAGGTTCCCGAGAACTACAACCAGCTCCAAGGCAGGGTCATGGAGCGGCTCTACCGGGGTAGCCGCGTCGAGTATCGCCTGGAAGTAGAAGGCGTGACCGTGATGGCTACGGCGAGCAATCTCGGGCAGCGGCTGCACGATGTCGATGACAGGGTGACGGTCAGTGTATGCCCTGACGATCTTGTACGGGTCGCCTCCTGAGGGGCACGGGTCGTTTTCCGAAGGTGTGGGTCGCTTTCTAAGGATGAATGCAATGGTGGAATCTTCACGTGTGGCGTTTCGTGGTCGAGCCGTTGTCGGTGAGTCGCGGCATCTGTTGTTCAGCGTGGCACCGGGCGCGATCTGGATCGTGGTATTCCTGGTGCTGCCGGGCCTTTATCTGATGGCCGTGGCGTTCATGACCAATGGCCCCTATGGCCTGCCCCAGATGCCGCTGACTCTGGACTCTTTCAAGCAGCTGGCCGGCTTCGGGTTTCTGGGCTGGAGCCCCGGAAATCTCTACACCTTGCTGCGTTCGTTGTGGCAGACCCTGATCGCGACGGTGTTGGTGGTGATCGTGGCCTATCCCATCGCCTATTACATCACCACCTGTCGTGTGAAATGGCGCGCCATCATGCTGTTGCTGGTGGTGGTGCCCTCCTGGACAAATCAGGTCATCCGTACCTTCGGCTGGATGAATCTGCTGGCGCCGGGCACACCGCTGTCCGACATCGCTCAGTCACTGGGCTTCATCCCCCCCAACATGGGGCTTTATCCCTCCAACTTTGCCGTCACACTGGGGCTGGTCTACAACTTCCTGCCGTTCATGGTGTTGCCGCTCTACGCCGCCTTCGAGAAGCTCGATACGGCCCAGGTGCAGGCCGCCCAGGATCTCTATGCTTCGCCGGTGCGCGCCTTCTGGCATGCGGTCTTTCCGCAGACGCTGCCGGGGCTGCTGGCGGGTACGGTGCTGGTGGCGATTCCAGCGTTCGGTATGTACGTGATCCCCGAGCTGCTCGGGGGCGGCAAGGGCATGATGCTGGGTAATCTGGTTGCCAATCAGTTCGCGGGTGGCTCCAACTGGCCGTTAGGCGCCGCCGGCGCCATCCTGATGCTGATCGCCACCTTCATCGGTTTGTTTGCCATGCGTCGTGTCGGCAAGCGTCTGGGCGGCGGCGAGGAGGTGGTGATATGAAAAAGCGCACCTTGCAGCGTGGTCTGAGCGGTTTCTGGTGGCTGACGCTGATATTCCTGTACCTGCCGCTAGCGGTGGTGGTGTTCTTTTCCTTCAATGCCGCTAACAGTGCGGCACGCTTTACCGGCTTTTCGCTGCGCTGGTATGAGCGCCTATTAGGTAACGAGCAGATCATTTCCGCCTTCTGGAACAGTATGATATTGGCGATCGTCTCGTCTGTGCTGGCGCTGGCGATCGGCTGTCTGATCGGCTATGGCATGTATCGCCATCGTCATCGCAAGCTGGGCTGGCTGATCGTGCTGATCTATTTGCCCATCGTGCTGCCGGATATCGTCTTCGGCATCTCGGAGATGACCTTCTTTGTCTCGGTGCACCGCTATACTGGTTTGCTGCAGCCCGGACTGCTGACCATGATCATTTCTCATATAACGTTCCAGATCCCGTTTGTCGCGCTGATCGTCTATTCACGCCTGGTGGGGCTCGATCCGACGCTGTTCGAGGCGGCCAAGGATCTCTATGCCACGCCGATCAAGCGCGCCTGGCACTTTTTGTTGCCGACCATCAAACCGGCGCTGATTTCTGCGTTCTTCCTGTCGTTCACGCTATCCATCGACGACTTCGTGATCAGCTTTTTTACCTCCGGGCCAGAAAGCGCAACGCTGCCCATCTACATCTGGGGCGCCATCAAGAAGGGGGTGACACCAGAGATCAATGCCATCGCGGCCTTGATGATCGGTGCCGTGGCCCTGGCCGCACTAATGAGTCTGTTGTTCAACCGTCAGGGGCAGCGCTGACTGCCTCATCGTATGCAATGCAAACCGAAGGAGAGTGACACAATGAAAACAATGACCACGATTGCCACCGCGCTGGGGGGCCTTCTTCTGATCAGCGGTGCCCAGGCCCAGGAGAACAAGCTCTATCTGTTCAACTGGACCCAGTACATGGACCCGGAGATCATCACGGCCTTCGAGGAGAAATACGACGTCGATGTGGTTCAGAACTATTACAATTCCTTGCCGGAGATGTTCGCCAAGCTCAATACCGGTGGTGTCTCCCAGTACGACATCATCGTGCCTTCCAATTACTATGTGCCACGCCTGATCGAGACCGGTCTGGTGCAAAAGCTCGACAAGTCCAAGATCCCCAATCTGGACAATGTCATGGAGCAATTTGCCAATCCCAGTTACGACGAGGGGGCAGTCTACTCCGCGCCTTATCAGTGGGGGGTCTCCGGGCTGGTGTACAATGCCGAGACCTTTCCGGATGCGCCCAAGAGCTGGTCGCTGATGTTCGATCCCGAGGTCAATCCCAACCATCCCTTCGCTCTGATGGGGGATGGGCAAGTGAATATGGGCGCTGCCTGTGCCTATCTCGGCCACGGCTACGACTGCACCGATGTGGATGCCTGGAAGGAGAGTGCCCGACTGTTGCTCGATACCAAGAACCGCGAGCGCTTCAGCGGCTTCACCGATGGCACGCCGGCGCTTCAGCAGCTTGCCCGAGGCGTGACCCACGCGGCGATCACCTACAACGGCGACTATCTGTTCTACAAGGACGAGAACCCGGACTCCTTCGAGAGCATCAAGTTCATGATTCCCGATGAAGGCGCCGAAAAGTGGGTGGATGTGATGATGATCCCTTCCCAGGCGCCCAACCCGGAGATGGCCCACAACTTCATCAATTTCATTCTCGACGCCGAGATCGGTGCCAAGCTCTCCAACTACAACTACTACGCCAGCCCCAACGAGGCGGCCAAGCCCCACCTGGATGAGGTGCTGACCAAACCGCCGGTGCAGCCCAGTGAAGACGACATGGAGCGGCTCGAGTTCACGCCCAGCCTCAAGGGCGACAAGCTACAAACGTTCACGCAGCTGTGGAACGAGGTTCAATCTCGCTGATTGAGCGGTGGGGCCGCAAGGCCCCATCCGATAGTAGAGCAGGGGTCATCGTGGTTGCCCCTCTGCATTTGTGATGCCGGTATGAGGTTGCCGGCAAGTCGCGCAACCCGCCATGAAAGGAACATTGTATGAGTAGCAGTCAGCACCACGAGCTGAGCGAGTGGTTTCAGACCCACGGCATCACCGAGGTGGAGTGTCTGGTCACCGATCTGACCGGTATTCTCAAGGGCAAGATCATGCCCGCCAAGAAATATCTCAACGCGGGAAGGGCGCGCCTGCCGGACTCGATCTTCATCCAGACGGTTACCGGTGGCTATCCCGAAGACGAGGATATTCGTTTCTGGAATGCCGCCGAACTCGATATGCAGCTGGTGCCGGATCCCAATGCAGCCTATTTGGTGCCCTGGGCCGAAGATCCCACTGCGCAGATCATTCATGATTGCTACTACCTGACCGGCGAGCCGGTGGAGCTTTCCCCTCGCGGTGTGCTCAAGCGCGTACTCAAGCTCTACGATGATCGAGGCTGGAAGCCGGTAGTCGCGCCTGAAGTGGAGTTCTACCTGGTCAAGACCAATACCGACTCCGACTACCCGTTAGAGCCACCGATCGGGCGCACAGGACGCCAGGAAAGCAGCCGCCAGTCTTTTTCCATCGACGCGGTCAACGAGTTCGACCCGCTTTTCGAGGAGATGTACGACTACTGCGAGGCCATGGATCTGGATCTCGATACCCTGGTGCACGAAGAAGGCGCGGGGCAGATGGAGGTCAATTTCCAGCACGGCGATGCCTTGATGCTGGCCGACCAGGTGATCATGTTCAAGCGCATGCTGCGCGAGACGGCGCTTCGCCACGGCATGTACGGCACCTTCATGGCCAAGCCCATGGCCAATGAGCCGGGCAGTTCCATGCATGTGCATCAGAGTCTGGTGGACATCGACAGCGGACGAAATCTATTCGCCGGCGACGATGACCAGCCCAGCAAGCTGTTTCATCACTATATCGGTGGCCTACAGCAATATTTGCCGGCGGCCATGCCGTTCTTTGCCCCCAACGTCAATTCCTACCGTCGCCTGATGCGTACTGAAACCAGTGGCTCGGCTCCGGTCAATACCGAGTGGGGATTCGACAATCGTACCGTGGGACTCCGCGTGCCGGTAGGCCCGCCCGAAGCAACCCGGGTCGAGAATCGTCTGGCCGGCGCCGATGCCAACCCCTACCTGGCGATTGCAGCCTCGTTGGCCTGTGGCTATCTGGGCATGATTGGCCAGCTCGACCCGCGCCCGCCCATGGTCGGTTCGGCCTGGGCTGCGGGCAACAAGCTGCCGGATGATATCAGCCCGGCCTTGGATGGATTGCAGGAGTGTACTGCGCTTGCGGATTTGCTCGGTGAGCGCTTCGTCAATAGTTATCTGGCGGTCAAGCGCGCGGAACATACCGCCTACTTTGGCGTCATCAGTTCCTGGGAGCGAGAGCACTTGTTATTGCGGGTGTAAACGGTCTTTTTATTAACCCGTTTAAATAAAGCTTTTCGTCATTCTTGTTTAGCATCTTGAGCGGCGTATCCGGTGACGGGTACGCCGCTTTTGTTGGCATGTAGTAGCACCTGCGGGGCTATCGCGCCGCAGGCACGTGATCAGGGCTTGATGAAGGCCGGTTAACCGCAAGCGCCATTCCGGCTATCATGGATTTTCACGATTTGGCTTGGCTCATAAGGATTCCCGACATGCGCATTTCTCTCTCGTTACCCCCCTTGGCGGGCGTCTGCCTGCTGGCCCTGGGGCTGCCGGCAGGTGCCGCGGAAAAGCTGTACCTGTTCAACTGGACCGAGTACATGGACCCTGAGGTCGTGACCGCCTTTGAGGAGGAATACGACGTCGAGGTGGTGCAGAGTTATTTCACCTCGAACGCGGAGATGTTCTCCAAGCTGGCCGCCGGGGGCGACGCGCAATACGACGTGGTGGTGCCGACGGATTATTTTGTGCCGAGACTGATCAACGCGAACCTGGTTCAAGCGTTGAATCCGGAGATCGTCACCAATCGCGACAACCTGATGAACGCCTTTCGCCACCCGGATTACGATCCCGAGGAACGTTTCAGCGTGCCTTATCTGTGGGGCGCAACCGGCATCGTCTACGACACCACCACTTTCGAGGACCCAGCGCATTCCTGGAGCCTTCTCTTCGAGCCCGAGGTCAATCCGGATCAACCCTTCGCACTGCTGGGTGGCGATCCCCAGGTCAGCCTGGGCATGGCCTGCGCCTACCAGGGCAACGGCTTCGATTGTGTCGGCCAAGAGCCTTGGGTCGAGGCGGCCAAGTTGATGAGCAAGACACTCGATCGCGACAACTTCACCGGCTTCGTCGACAGCACCGCCGCCATCGATCAGATCGCCCGGGGCGTTACCGAGGTGGCGGTGACCTATAGCGGCGATCTCGACTATCGCAAGGCGGACTCGCCGGAAACCTATGGCGATCTGGAGTTCTTCATCCCCGAGGAGGGGTCGCAGTTGGGGGTCGATACGCTGGTCATTCCGGCGCGTGCGCCACATCCCGAACTCGCCAATCAGTTCATCGAGTTCATGTTGCGTCCGGAGAATGCCGCCAAGTCGGCGAATTATGCCTTCTACCGCACCCCCAACGAGGCCGCTCTCGAACTGGTCGATCCCTCGCTCAAAGAATCATCGAGGTTGAAGGCGTCTCAGCGGGAGACCCTGGTGACGACACCGCTCATCGAAGGAGATCAACTGCAACTGCTGCAGCAGTTGTGGAACGAGGTGAGAAGTCGCTGAGGCGTGATTTTCTGCGCTCAATGTTTGAGTCCAGGATCTAACGGCCGGGCGTTGCCCGGTCGTTATTTTTAAATAATGTTTTAAATAAGACACCAATAAGTTGAGCGTAAGGAGTCAAGTGGCTTAAAATCGTGCTTATTCGTTAAAAAAAATAAACATCTGCCAGGAGAGTTTCGATGCCTTCGACCGATATGCCGCATGTGGCATCCTACTACGCCGCCTCGGCCAACCCCAGTCCTGAACGTGTAGCATTAAGGGGAGAGGTGCGCTGCGATATCTGTGTCGTGGGCGCGGGTTTCACGGGAATCTCCGCCGCCTTGCATCTGGCCGAAAAAGGCCATCAGGTCGTAGTGCTGGAAGCGGCGCGTGTCGGCTTTGGCGCTTCCGGACGCAACGGCGGACAGATCGTCAACAGCTACAGCCGTGACATGGATGTCATCGAAGACAAGTACGGCGCCGAGACAGCGCGTGCGCTGGGGAGCATGGCCTTCGAGGGCAATCGCATCATCCGCGAACGTATCGATCGTTACAATATTCAGTGCGATCTGAAAGAAGGCAACCTGTTCGCGGCTTGCAACGACAAGCAGATGAAGGGGCTGGTCGAGCACAAGGCCTTATGGGAACGCTTCGGTAACGATCAACTTGAGCTGTTGGAAGGCCAGACCTACCGGCGCGAGATCGGTAGCGAGCGTTACGCCGGCGCCTTACTCGATCATTCCGGTGGACATCTGCATCCGCTCAATCTAGTGCTGGGCCAAGCGGCGGCGTTCGAATCCTTGGGTGGCGTGATCTACGAACAGACTCCGGTGACAACTATCACCCAAGGCGAACCGGTGAGCCTGGAGACGCCCCAGGGCAAGATCATCGCCGAGCGCGTGGTGTTGGCGGGCAACGCCTATATGAAGGGGTTGATGCCGTCACTGGAAAGCAAATCGATGCCGGCCAGCACGCAAGTGGTTACCACGGCACCTCTCAGCGACGAGCAGGCTCGGGAGATATTGCCCAATGATCGTGCGGTCGAGGACTGCAACTATCTGCTCGATTACTATCGCCTGTCCGGCGATCGTCGGCTGATCTATGGCGGCGGCGTCAGTTATGGCGGCCAGGACCCTGTCAGCATCGAAAGCGTCATTCGGCCCAAGCTGGAAACCACGTTTCCCCAGCTCAAGGGGGTGAAGATCGACTATGCCTGGAGTGGTAACTTCCTGCTGACCCTCAATCGTTTACCCCAATTTGGGCGCATCAATGACAATGTCTATTATGCCCAGGGCTACTCGGGCCATGGGGTGACCTGTACGCACTTGGCCGGGCGCTTGATTGCTGAAATCATGCAGGGGCAAAGCGAACGCTTCGATGTGTTCGCCGGACTGCCGCATTTACCCTTCCCCGGTGGACGGCTATTGAGCGTCCCGCTGACCGCGTTGGGGAGTTGGTATTATCGGACCCGGGATGCGCTGGGCGTTTAAGCGAGCCTGATAGAGCTACAGCCAATATGACAAAGAATAAGGAAACGCTGTTCTAAAACTGGATTAGTCGTCCCATGTGAGTAAACTGTTGCATAACGTTACTCGCATTATCAAAAAGAATTGAGGAGGCGACCCATGAGTAAATCCATCGTCATCGGCAGCACACTTGCGGTACTGGGACTGGGCGGCCTGGCCTTCGGGGCCTATCAGATTCAGGCGACCAATTCGGCGCCGCAGTATGCCGAGATCATCAATGTCGAGCGCATTACTGATACCGTCGAAACGCCTCACGAGGTGTGCGACAACGTCGCGGTGACGCGCCAGCGCCCAAGCAAGGATCCCAACCGCATCGCCGGCACCGCCGTAGGCGCCATCGTCGGCGGTGTATTGGGCAATCAGGTTGGAGGTGGCAGCGGCAAGAAGATCGCTACCGCAGCCGGCGCCGTGGCCGGCGGTTTCGCCGGACGGGAGGTGCAGGGGCGCATGCAGCAGGGCGATACCTATACCACCACCGAGCAGCGCTGTAGGACTGTGACCGACACCCAGGAGCAGTTCAAGGGGTATGATGTCGAGTACCGTATCGATGGCAAGGTCTTCGATGCGCGCCTGGATGAAGCACCCAAAGGGGAACGAGTGCCGCTGGTGGATGGCAAGCCGCAATGGCAGGCAGCCGGCGAAGCCTCCAAATCCAGTTCATGAGCCAGTACAAGTGATAATACGCAAAGGCCCCGCTGAGAAGCGGGGCCTTTGCGTGGTGCCTGGCTACTGGTTTGCTCAGGTCATCGCGAAGCCGAGTATCAGGAAGATGATGCTGGCTACTGCGGCTCCCAGTACAGCGTAGGGAATCTGGGTCAACGCATGCTGCATCGGCAAGCATCCACTGCCCTGGGATGACAGCACCGAGGAGTCGGAGAAGAAGCAGGCATGGCTGCCGAAGCTCGACGCCGAGAGCAGGGCGCCAACGATCAATGGCATTGATGCGTCCATGTGCTGGGCGATGGGTATCACGATGGGAATCGAGATCACGAAGACACCCCAGGACGAACCGGTGGCGAATACCACGACCGCCATGGAGACGAAGACGACCATGGGCAGGATTGCCACGGTTAAATAGGGCGTCAAGGTCTCGATCATGTACTCGGTCATACCCAGTTGCTGGTTGATCTCCCGCAATACGAAGCCTGCGGCCACGATGGCCAAGGGCAGCATCATGATGCGAAAGCCGTTGAGGATCGAATCCATCAGCGCATCGAAGGTGCTCAGGCGTTGGACCAGAAACAGCACTAGAGTAAACAGGGTGGCGACGATGGTGCCCATCAATAGATCGATGTCGTAATAGGCACTGGCACCGATCAGTACCACCATCGGCGCAAGAAAGTTGAACAGTCCCATCCAGGGATGAACTTGCGGCGCTTGCTCGTCTTCCAGAGGTTCGTCCGGGGCGCCGTCGGGAATTGGCTGCCCGGCTTTAGCCCGAGCTTCGGCTGCTTTCATCGGGCCGAAATCCGGTATCAGTCCGCCCGCGACCAGCAGAACAAGCACCAGGGCCACCCAGCCGTAGATCATGTAGGGAATCGACTCGATATACAGCCACATGCCATTGCCATCGGTGGCGCCATTGCTCTCGAGCAGCTCGGCGAAATAGACCGCCCAGGTCGATATCGGCACGAGGATACAGACCGGCGCCGCGGTAGAATCCACGATGTAGGCCAGCTTTTCCCGTGACACCTTGAAGTTGTCGGTGAGTCGCTTCATCGATGAGGAGATCGCCAGGGCGTTGAGATAGTCATCGATGAAGATCAGCATGCCCAGCACCGAGGTCCACAGCAGTGATTGGCGCCGGCTCCTGACCAGACGCTGCATGAAGTGACTGAAGCTCAGCGTGCAGCCAGCCTTCTCGAGCATGCCGATGAAGCCTCCCATCAAGCCAACCACCAAGATCAGCCAGGCGATGGTCTCGTCCATCATGACATTCAGCGATATGTCCGCCAGCTCGCCGATATAGTTGTCCGGCTGCAACATGAAGAGTCCGGCAAGCGCTCCTGCGACCAACGCCTCGAGGGTGCGGTGAGTCACCAGAGCGACGAGCAAGACCAATCCGGAAGGAACCAGACTGAACCAGCCAAAGTCACTGCCGGGTTCGTGATAGAGCGTTAGCCCGACTGTGATACCGATGATGGCTGCCAGCAGGGCGAGAGGCTTGAGCTGGCCGCGCTCGAGGGGGAGAGAGGGTGAGAAGGGATGCGACGCGCTCATTCGTCACCTCCTGAACGAAGAGGGTGAACAGGAATTGGCGGAAACGTTGGCAGTGGTCTTGTGGTTGTCATTAAGTCACTCCCTTGGATGGGCGGATATATTTTGGGCGCAAGCTTCCTGAGGCCGAGCATCATGCCGTGCTCGGCCTTGGGGTCTTATGGCTAAATGGATCTGGCTAAACTCAGATGCTTGTGTGCGATGGCATCCGATATGCGTAGAACTCAGACATTACGCAGATACCAGTCGTATTCCATGATGCTTACCGCTTGCATGGCCTGGGCGCGTTCCTCTCGCCGATTGATGTGATACACATGATGGAAGTCACGTCCCAGTGCTTCGGCCAGTACGTCACTAGCGGCAAATAGATCCAAGGCTTTCAGCCAGCTATTGGTCAATGTCGGCTCAACTTGCTCATAGGCATTGCCTTCGATGGGCGATGGTGGCGTCAGCTCGTGATTCAATCCATGCAGTATCGAGGCCAGCAGCGTTGCCAGCAGCAGATAGGGGTTGACGTCCGCGCCCGCCACCCGGTGTTCGATGCGGCGTGCGGCATTGGCGCCGGAGGGAATACGCACCGCTACCGAGCGGTTGTCGTAACCCCAGGAGGGGGTCATGGGTACATAGAGGCTCGGTTGAAAGCGCCGGAAGGAGTTGATGTTGGGCGCGAATATGGCCATCGAGTCCGGCATCAGCTCTAGCACGCCGGCGATTGCCTGCTTCAATACCGGTGTGCCGAGCAGGTCCCCATCGTCGCTGGCAAAGACGTTGCGGCCGTGGTCATCGATCAGGCTGATGTGTACATGAGCACCGCTACCTGCTTCGTTGCCATAGGGTTTGGCCATGAAGGTGGCTTCGAAATCGTGATTGAGCGCCACACCCTTGATCAATCTCTTGAGCAGTACCGCGCTATCGGCGGCGCGCAGCACATCGTCGCAATGGATCAGGTTGATCTCAAACTGTCCTGGAGCGCACTCTTTGAGAGCGGTATCCAGCGGTAAGGATTGTGCGATGGCGGCCTGTTGGATATCTTCAAGGAAGTCGGCGTATTCGTCGAGTTCGCTGATCGAGTAAAGCTGACTCTGAGTGGCGCGCTCGCCAGTGCCAGGCGAGCAGGGCGGCTGGGCCTGGCCGCGCGCATCCCGACGGCGATCGACGAGATAGAATTCCAGCTCCAATGCCACCACCGGGGTAAGGCCGCGCGCTGTAAAATTCGACAGCACTCGGCGCAGCACCTGGCGAGGATCGGCAAAGAAGGGTTGGCCGTCGACTTCCTCCATGGTCATCAACAGCTGGGCTTGGCGGCCTTCGCGCAGCCAGGGCGTGGGCATCAGTGATTCAGGGATCGGCCGGCAGACCCGGTCACTATCGCCGGTGGCAAGCCCAAGACCGGTCTCTTCGATGGTATTGCCATTGATGTCGAGGGCGAACAGTGAGGCGGGTAGATTGATACCGTCCTGGTAAGCTTTGAGTAGATTGTCCCGCGGGATGCGTTTGCCGCGCAGTACGCCGTTTAGATCGCTGATTAGCAGGTCGAAGCTCTCAATATCCGGGTGCTGTTCAAGAAAAGTGCTGGCTTCGTTCAAACCGGGAGCAGGCGTCATGAGGATGTCCCTTTGTGCCGATAATGGTTGTTCATGGCCTTATTTTCACCCGGTTAGGATTGTTGTCAAATTTTTTACGACAAAATTGCTTGCTACTTTTGCTACATCCTCGGCATTTATATTTTAATATATTGATTTTTATAAATATATTTTTATTATTCGACAGAATTTTTCGCGCGACTTGGCAAAGGCTTTGAACGGCGTTATGTTGATTAAACAATACCAACCGTTATCGATTGCCTAGTAAGGAGCCTCCATGAAGAGTCGTCCAATGGTAGGAGTGATCGCCTGCCGCCGGCAGGTCGAGGGTCATCCGTCTCATATCGTTACCGATAAGTACCTGCGTGCCTTGCATGACTATGGCGTCATGCCGGTCATGTTGCCGGTCTGGGAAGATGGGGTGGATACTTCCGTGCTGGACCGCCTTGACGGCCTGATGCTGACCGGCAGTTACACCAACGTCGAGCCACAACGCTATGGCGCCGAGCGAATCCCCGAGAACACTCGAGACGATCGAGATCGTGATGCCTTGGCCATGGCACTGATTCCTGCCGTCATCGAGCGCGGCTTGCCGCTGTTGGGTATCTGTCGCGGATTTCAGGAGATCAACGTCGCCATGGGTGGCACTCTTTACCAGGCGGTGCAGAAGGTGCCGGGTATGCTCGATCATCGAGAGCCAGAAGGCGACAAAGCAAACTACTACGCGCCGGCCCACGAGCTACTCATCGAGCCGGGTGGCGTGCTGGCAGGGTTATATGACCAGCAGACGGCGAAGGTCAACTCGCTGCATCAGCAGGGTGTCGAGCAGTTGGGCAAGGGGTTGCGAGTAGAAGGGCGGGCGCCGGATGGCCTGGTCGAAGCGTTCTCGGTCGAAAATGCCAAGGGCTTCACATTGGCGGTGCAGTGGCATCCCGAATGGCGTCCACAAGAGAGTCCGATCAATGACGCCCTGTTTCGCGGCTTTGCCGAGGCGTGCCGGTAAGCGACCCAATGATGGGATATGAAACCCCGCTGTTCGATCTGAACGGCGGGGTTTTTGCTTGATTGGATCAAGGTAGAAAGGCAGTCAGTCTGCAGCCTCTGCCGCCCCCGTGTCTTTCTGGGGCTGGAGGGGCTGGGCACGCTTGCCGACGGTCATCAGTATGCCGAACAGTATCACCGCGCCGACCACCAGGCCTACCCACCAGCTGATCCCATAGCCGACCGGCAGAGTGCTGGAGATCAGTGCAACGATTCCGACGAGCAGTGCGTAAGGCATCTGGGTGCGGACATGGTCCACCAGATTACAGCCGCTGGCCAGAGCGGAAAGCAGTGTCGTGTCCGCCAGCGGCGAGCAGTGGTCGCCCCACACCGCACCGGCAAGTACCGAGGCCACCGAGGCATACAGAATCGGCATGCCTTCGGCAGTGCCGGCCATTCCGTGCATCTCCAACACTGCCCATGCCAGCGGCACGACCAACGGCATCATGATACCCATGACGCCCCAGGAGGAGCCGGTGGCGAAGGCGGTGAAGGCCGCCAGCACGAACACGACGGCAGGCAGCCAGGCAGGGTTAAGGCTTTCGCCTAGCGCGGCGACCAGAAACTCGCTGGTCTGCAGGGCTTCGTTCACGTTGGCCAAGGCCCAGGCCATCATCAAAATGGTGATCGGCAACAGCATCGACTTGACGCCTTCGAACCAGTAATGACCGGTTTCGGTCATGCCCATCAGGCGCTGACCCAGGGTCATGATGACTGCCACCACGCAGGAGGCCAGCGACCCCCACATCATGGCACTGAAGGAGTCTCCTTCACCGAAGATGTCGCGTAACGCATGCTCACCCGGTCCCAGGGCGTCGAGCCCGGTGGCATAGATGCCGCCCAAGGTGACACCGGCCAGCACCAGCATTGGCAGGACCGCGTTCAGGGCGCGAATGGGGATGCCGGCTTTGGTGGTGATCTCGGCTTCCTCTACGATGGCTTCGCGGCTGCTTAGCTTTGTACGCTGTAGCCCCTCGCTCAGCATACGGCGCTCCGCCTTGAGCATGGGACCGAAGTCGCGACCGCTCCAGGTGACCATGAACACGAAAGCCAGCGCCAGGATGGGGTAAGCGTTATAGGGCAGGGCATTGACGAACACTGAATAGGCGGACTCGTTCCAGTCCTGGATGTTTGTCATGGCCTCACTGATCAGCCCCACCTGGAAGCCGATCCAGGTGCTGATCAGGGCAATAGCGGAGACCGGCGCCGCGGTGCTGTCGATGATGTAAGCCAACTTGGCGCGAGAAACCGCCACCTTATCGGTGATGGTGCGCATGGTGTTGCCGACGATCAATGCATTGGCGTAATCGTCGAAGAAGATCGCCATTCCCAGTAGTGCGGTGGAAGTTTGGGCGTGACGGCGTCCGCGAATTACCCGGGAAATGCGCTGTGCGATACCTTGGGTGCCGCCATTGCGAGAAATGATCCCGACCATACCGCCGATGAGCAAACAGAACAGCACGATGGACATGTGGGAAGGGTCGCTGGCGGCTTCGAGGACATGCACGTTGATGGAGTCGCCGAAGGCGCCGGCCAGCGCTCCGATATCCATGCCATGCAGGATCCACCCTCCCATCAGGATGCCGACGAACAGTGCCAGGATGACCTGACGGAAGACCAGCGCCAGGGTGATGGCAATCAGGGCGGGCAGCAGTGACAGCCAGGCCGGAATTGCTGAGAGCTCCGTAGAGACAAGTATCTGGCTATTGCTGTCGATCAGTTCCAGACGACTGACATCCTGATCGATCACCAGTCCCTGAGCCTGCCACTGCCCCTCGTCGTCTTGATTGAGTTCGACGGTGCTACCGTCCAGTCGCAATCGGGGGGTGATGCTTTCGTCGACGTCTTTGATGGAAAGGTCGAAAGCCACGCCTTGCAGAATGACATCCGGCGACTCGAAACTGGGGGCAGCATCGGGCTTTGCAAGGACCAGGGTGGTCATCAGCCAGAGTGCCATCAGCAGCCATAGCGACTGCTTTGGGTGTTTTAGCCATGTCATAGTCGTGCCCACTCCTGATCTTGTTCTTGATTGGCTGGGTGTGAAGAGAACGGAAATCATCTTCGTCGATAAAAAATGGCCTTTTACTGCGCAAGCGTCAAATATTTTTTACCAATGTGGTTTTTATCTTTCGTATTAGACTAATTTTTTGTCATTTTATTCAAATAGTTAGTATTACCTTTAAAGAGTTTGAACAAAAAGGGTTGGCAATGGAATGTTGGACATATATGTTGATTAAAAAATAACACCTACAACGAGACGTTTATCTTTCAGGAGTTCGTCATGACCCAACACGTCACCGCCGATCTACAGCGTCTGGACAGCGCCCACCACATGCACCCCTTCACCGACTTCAAGGCATTGGGTGAGGAGGGCAGCCGTATCATTACCCGCGCCGAGGGCGTTTACATTCATGACAGTGAAGGAAACCGGATTCTCGATGGCATGGCAGGCCTGTGGTGCGTGAATCTAGGATATGGGCGTGAGGAGCTGGTTGAGGCGGCGACTCAGCAGATGCGCGAGCTGCCGTTCTATAACAACTTCTTCAAGACCACCCATCCACCGGCGGTCAAGCTGGCGGAGAAGCTGTGTCAGTTGGCGCCTGATCACATCAACCGGGTGTTCTTCACCGGTTCAGGCTCCGAGGCCAACGATACGGTGCTGCGCATGGTGCGTCGTTACTGGACGCTCAAGGGCAAGCCGGAGAAGCACATCGTCATCTCCCGGGAAAATGCCTACCACGGCTCCACCGTGGCGGGTCTTAGCCTGGGCGGCATGGCACCGATGCACGAGCAGACAGGCCCCCTGGTGCCGGGCATCGAGCACGTGCGCCAGCCCTATTGGTTTGGCGAAGGGCGCGACCACACGCCGGAAGAGTTTGGTCGTCTCTGCGCCCAGGCCATCGAAGACAAGATACTCACCTTGGGCGAGGAGAATGTGGCGGCCTTTATCGCCGAGCCGGTGCAGGGTGCCGGGGGTGCGATCGTTCCGCCGGAGAGCTACTGGCCGGCGGTCAAGGAAGTGCTCGCCAAGTACGATATTCTGTTGGTAGCGGACGAGGTGATCTGCGGCTTCGGACGGCTGGGCGAATGGTTCGGAAGCCAGCATTACGGTCTCGAACCGGATCTGATGCCCATCGCCAAGGGGCTCTCCTCGGGCTATCTGCCCATCGGCGCGGTGCTGGTGGGGGATCGTGTCGGCGAAACCCTGATCGAGGAAGGGGGCGAGTTCTTCCACGGCTTTACCTATTCCGGGCACCCGGTGTGTGCTGCCGTGGCCTTGAAGAACATTGAACTGATGGAAGCGGAAGGCGTCGTCGACAGGGTGCGCGACGATCTCGGGCCTTATCTGGCCTTGCGCTGGTCCGAGTTGAACGACCATCCGATCGTCGGCGAGACTCGCAGCCTGGGGTTGATCGGTGCGCTCGAACTGGTGGCGGATAAAGCCAGCGGTGAGCGCTTCGACAAGTCATTGAGCGCCGGCAATCTATGTCGCGATATCTGCTTCAACAGCGGTCTGGTGATGCGTTCCGTGGGTGACATCATGGTGATTTCGCCACCCCTTGTCATTACCCGTGAACAGATCGACGAGCTGGTGACCCTGGCGCGTCGAGCGCTCGATGAAACCGCTCGGCAACTGAATAAACACATCCCTCGGGAGGTGACTGCATGAGTGCTCAATTGAATCATGCTCAGTGGCAGGAAATGGCTAAAGCGCTGCGCTTCGAGACCCGGGCCTTTATCGGTCATCGGTTCGTCGATGCCGCGAGCGGCGATACCTTCGAGACCATCAATCCGGCTACAGGTGAGACGCTAGCAAATATAGCCAGTTGCGATGCTCCGGATGTCGAGGTGGCGGTGCGCCATGCTCGCAAGGCGTTTGAACGAGGCGACTGGTCGCGTATGGCGCCAGGTCAGCGCAAGCAGGTGATGCTACGCCTGGCGGATCTCATGGAGCAGCACAAGAACGAGCTGGCGCTGCTCGATACCCTGGACATGGGCAAGCCAGTGGGGAGTTCACTGGGGGACATGGCCGGCGCCATCGGCTGTATTCGCTACAACGCCGAATCCATCGACAAGGTCTATGGTGAAGTGGCCCCCACCGGCGAAGATGCGTTGGGCCTGATTCTGCGCGAGCCGCTAGGCGTGGTGGGCTCCATCGTGCCCTGGAACTTCCCATTGATGATGACCGCCTGGAAGATCGGGCCGGCTCTGGCGGCCGGCAACAGCGTCATCCTGAAACCTTCCGAGAAATCGCCGCTGTCCGCTTTGCGTCTGGCCCAGCTCGTTCATGAGGCCGGCATTCCTGAAGGCGTATTCCAGGTCTTGCCCGGTTTCGGTCATACCGCCGGCAAGGCGCTGGCGCTGTCCATGGACGTGAATTGTCTCTCCTTTACCGGCTCGACCGGCGTTGGCAAGCAGTTGATGCAGTACGCTGGTCAATCAAACTTGAAGCGTGTCTATCTGGAGTGCGGCGGCAAGAGCCCGAACATCGTCTTCGCCGACTGCAAGGATCTCGATGCGGTGGCCAGCAATGCCGCCGCGGCAATCTTCCACAACCAGGGCGAGGTGTGTATCGCCGGTTCGCGGCTGCTGGTCGAGAATTCGATCCGCGAGGAGTTCGTCGAGCGCGTGCTGGCCCACGCCGAAAACATGCAGCCCGGCGATCCCTTGAATCCCGATAGCTTTATGGGGGCGATCGTCGACGAGATTCAGCACAAGCGCATTCTCGACTACATCCGCCAGGGCGTGGAAGAAGGCGCGCATCTGCGTACGGGCGGCGAGGCGGTGAGCCCCATCGACGGCGGTCTGTTCGTGGCGCCCACGGTGTTCGATGGTGTGACGGATCAGATGACCATCGGCCGGGAAGAGATCTTCGGTCCGGTACTGGCGGTGTTCGGCTTCGACAGCGAGGAAGAGGCCGTGGCGATGGCCAACGACAGCGACTATGGTCTGGCCGCCGGGCTCTGGAGCCAGGATATCGATCGCATCATGCGGGTTTCCCGTCGGCTGCATTCGGGGCAGGTGTTCGTCAATAACTGGGCCGGTGGCGATCAGACGGTGCCGTTCGGCGGCGTCAAGCAATCCGGCAACGGTCGCGACAAGTCCCATCACTCCCTGGAGGAGTATTCCGAACTCAAGACCGTGTGGATGACACTGGCAACCTGACGCGGTGGCATCCAAGGCGGCAGGCTACCGACCAGGGTTGAGTCTTTTCATTCTTGCCGGTCATGAACCTTAAAGGTTCACGACCGGCTTTTTAATGGAAGAACTCAGGCGTGGCGATCCCTCGTCAAGGGCTAGTATCGACCCAGGTTTTACTGCTGGATGACATTATGAGAGCAAGAGCGCATGAGGAAAGAGGCCTCGGGTCGACGTGTGGATGGAGGGGATTGGCCCTTGGCGCCGTGCTGTTGCTGGGTGCCGGCTGCGTGAACGGTAGCGACAAGATCGAGTTGCTCGATCAGGACTGGACGCATCTGGCGGGCGCCGAGACGGTCGGTGACGGTGTACGCATCGAAGGGCTGGGGCGTGCCATCGTGCCCACGGACGATGCGGAGGATCAGACGCCGGTCGCCAATCCGCCCATCAATCTGCGTGGGCCGGTGTTGCGCGTCAAGGGTGATTTTGCCTTGTCCGCCCGAGTCTCGCGCCCGTCTGCCACGGCGGGTGGGGCCTATCTGACGGTTTACGGTGAATTGCCTCTGACTCAGGACGAGTGGCGTCAGGAAGGGCGCGCGGTGACTCTGGGCCTGGAAGGGGACAGTCTGATCGTCGAGTTGCAGGACGGTATCGACGAGCCGGAGCGCCACGTCTATTCCCTGCCTACTGGCGCAGCGAGTCAGGCAATCGAGCTGGGCCTGGCACGCATCGGCGAAAGGTTCAGCGTTCAGATCAATGATGAGACCGTCGCCCTCATCGACGATCCGGGGCTATTTGACTCGGGATCGCTGTGGTTCGGTGCCTCCGCCGAAGAGGGTGGCGAATACCTGCTGCAGACGCTGACGGCCCGGGCGCTCGATAATCGGTCCCAGGTCACCGTTGCGGACAATGATATGCCGGTGTTCAACGCCGAGGAGGAAGTATCGCAACCCGGCATCGCCTCAGCTTCCTCCCGTCAAGACTCGGGTGGGCAATCCTTGCGCCGTCTGGCCGAAAAAAACCATCCGCAGCTTTACATCGGTACCGCGGTAGCCGCAATCCCACTGCTCAGTGACCAGGAATATGCGCGCATTCTGGCCCGGGAATTCAATATGGTGACCCCGGAAAACGCCATGAAATTCCAGTTCATCCATCCGCGACCCGATCGCTATGCCTTTGCCGACGCGGATGCCATCGTCGATTTCGCCGAAGCCAACGATATGGCGATACACGGACACACCCTGGCCTGGAAGGAAGCCTTGCCACGTTGGGTGACCGAGCAGGATCATGGCGATGCGCGCATCCGTGACATCCTTGCCGAACATATCGCCATGGTAGTGGGGCGCTACAAGGGGCGCATTCAATCCTGGGATGTGGTGAACGAGCCCTTCGAGCCCTTTGGCGCGGAGCTTCGCACCGGTTCGCCCTGGTATCAGGTCATGGGCGAGGACTATATTGCTTTCGCGCTGGAAGAGGCGCACCGGGCCGACCCCGAGGCCAAGCTCTACATCAACGATTATGCTCTGGAGTATCCTGGGCCCAAGTCCGACGCCATGTACGCACTGGCGAAGTCGCTGCTCGCTCAAGGTGTGCCCCTGCACGGCATCGGCTTTCAGATGCACGAGGACATGACGGATGATTATCAACCTGTCGAGGCCTCGGTGTTTCGCGACAACGTGCAGCGTTTCATCGACCTGGGCCTCGAGGTGCGTATCTCGGAAATGGACGTGAACTTGCAGGAGGACGATTCCAAGGAGCGTTTGCAGCAGCAGGCGGACTACTACCGCTCGATTCTCGAACTGGCTCTGGACAAGCCTGCCTTCACCGCCTTCTCGATGTGGGGCTTCACCGATCGCTATTCATCGCTGCAGGAGTGGTGGGACGCGGATGGCTTCGGCAACGGCCTGATCTTCGATGCCGAGCACCAGCCCAAGCCTGCCTATTTCAGTCTGCGTAAGGCTTTGAAGGAGTAACGTTCGTGCGAGCAGCGGTAGAGCTTCGCACGACATTACTGAAACAATTTGCCTTGACTACTTCCGCTGCTGAAACAGCATGAATTGCCGAAACAGTTCTGCCTGGCTGCTGATATTGAGCCGGGCATAGAGACGCTTGCGGTGGTTCTTCACGGTACCCTGGGTGATGCCGAGTTCCTGGGCGATCTCCGGTGAGCCATGGCCGCGAAGGATCAGCCAGGCGACTTCCCGCTCCCTTTCGCTGAGTACGTCCTTGCCGAAATCCTGAAGCAGGGAGGGGGCCTCCTCCTGGGCCGATAGGTGAAGGCTGCTGACGAGCCAGAACTGGCGAATCAAGGCGTCGAGCAATGGAAAGAGATACGTCAGGATGGCGAGTAGATAGGTTGGTTCCAGCGTCCTGTTGCGCTGATAGAAGCCGAAGGAAAGCGACAGGCACTCGGTATCCCCCAGGGTGAAGAAGGCGCTGGCCTCGTCATGCAGCCCCAGTTCCCGGTAATAGGTGGCAAAGTAGTCGCTGGCGCGGAATTCGCTGGGAGCGAGCTCGTCCAACGACCAGACGCCCGGCATGCGCCGCTGCTCCCAGTGCTGGAACATCGGATCGAGCAGATACATTCCATCAAGATAGGGTCTCAGCGTCCGCTGGAAGAGGGTGTCATCCAGGTTGTGCTCGAGCAGCGTGGGTCGACCGTAGGCAGAAAAATGAAAGGCGGCATGACTGATGTCAGGAAAATAGGCCTCGAGCATTTGCCCCAGGCCGGCAAGAAAGTCCGGAGAGCGAATCTGGCCTGCCAGCCTGGCGACCGGCGCTAGACTGTCGGGAGGGATGGCAGGACGCTGTGGATCGCTCATTCATGATTCGCTGGTGAGGCAGAGAAGTCTCGACCTTAACTCAACGAATCGATCTTACCAACGCCGCCGCCTGTTCGATCCAAAGGCGTTGGTGATCCTGCAGGGATTGTTGTCCCCAGCGGGCGATCTCGTTGTTCATGGGATCGACGGCCTCGATCTGGCTTCCGCAAAGGGTCTGGATCACGGCATGCCCACAGAAAGGCACATAGCCTTCTGAATAGCCCCCTTCGTGGATCATGACCAGTCGACCGTTGCAAAGCCGTTCAGCGGCCTGCATCAGCGCCTGGGTCATTTGGGCATAGCTGCGGCTGTTGAGCAGCATGCAGCCCAGCGGGTCCAATGCGCTGGCATCGAAACCGCAGGCCACGACGATCAATTCGGGGCGGTATCGCTCAAGCGCTGGAATCACCACGTTCTCAAGGGTGGCCTGATAGGCGCCGATGCCGCTGCCGGCGGGCAGCGGGATATTCAGGTTGTAGCCGAAGCCGGCATCAACGCCGCGTTCGTCGTGGTTGCCACTGTCCTGGGGGTAGTTGTTGTCGTGATGAATGGAGATTGTCAGGACGTCGTCGCGATCCCAGAAGGCTTGCTGGGTGCCGTTGCCGTGATGGACATCCCAATCAATGACGGCCACCCGGCGTAGCGGGTGCCGCTTCATCATGGTCATGATGGCCACCGGAATGTTTCCCAGCAGGCAGAAGCCCCGGCCGCGGTCGCGTTCGGCATGATGACCCGGTGGTCGACAGAGAGCGTAGGCATTGTCGCAGTGACCGCTGAGTACCGCCTCCATGGCGGCAATGGCCTGGCCGGTAGAACGCCGGGCGATAGGATAGCTGTCCTTGCGCAGGGGCGCGTGTTCTCCAGCGTCACCATGGCCCCGTTCGCTCATCTCGGCCAGCTTTTCCAGGTAGTCGGCGGTATGAAAACGCAGCAGATCGCGTTCACTCGCCGGTGCTCCTTTAAGAGGAATCAGCTCGTCGATGAGGCCGCTCATTTCCAACAGGTTGCGCAAACGACGCTTGGTTTCCGGATGCTCCGCAGCCGGTGCCGGCTGAACGAATGCACCGGGTCTGTCGAACACGGAGCAGGGGCCGGTATCGTGCCAGAGGCAGTGCTCATGAAAGGCGAATCCAGTATGGCGCATGACGGTATCCTCAGGCTAGGACGATGAACAGCAAGGTGCTGATGACGGCGGCGATCAGTACATAGGGCAGCTGGGTCAAGGCGTGCTGCAGCGGGGTTATGTTGCAACCGCGGGCACTGAGTACCGTGGAGTCGCCGAAGAAGCAGGCATGAGAACCGAAGGCGCCGGCGGAAATCATGGCGCCCAGCGCCAGGGGCAAGGAGGCGTCCGTGGCGAGCGCCAGGGGTACCACGATGGGAAAGGCGATGGCATAGATGCCCCAGAAGGAACCGGTGGCAAAAGCGAGGCCAGCCAGTACCAGGAAGGTCACGGCCGGTAGCCACTTGCCGGACATGACGGGCATCACCCACTCGATCAGGGTATCGGCAAGGCTGAGTTGTTCGTTGATGTCCTGAAGGATGAACGCGGAGAAAACGATACCCAGGGGCACCAGCATGAATTGCAGCCCGGTGATGATCTCGTCGAACAGGCGGTTGAGCGGCGCCATGTCCTGAGCCACGAATAGCGCCAGCGTCAATAGCAGGGCGAAGGCGACACCGATCAGGGCGTCGATGTCGAAGATCCAGGTGGCCAGAATGAGGGTCGCTACCGGCAGCAGAAAGTTGATCAGCCGGGCCGGGCGCTGAGTGAACTGTTCGGGATTGTCCTCTTCGTTGCTTTCAGGAGTACGTTCCTCGCTGCCTCGTTCGGCCTGCTTCATCTTGCCCAGGAGCGGGATCAGGCCGGCAGCCACCAGGGTTACCATGGCCAGCGCCACCCAGGGATAGAAGAGATAGGGAATCAGTGTGAGATAGTAGCTGAAACCCTGCCCCGTCTCGGCGACCTCGTGGCTCTCTAGAAGCCCCGACAGATAGATGGCCCAGGTCGAGAAGGGAATCAGCAGACAGATCGGGGCCGCGGTGGAATCGACGATATAGGCCAGCATAGAGCGTGAGATCTTGAGTTTGTCGATCAGACGCTTCATGGCTGCGGAGACCGTCATGGCATTGAGATAGTCGTCGATGAAGATCAGGATTCCCAGGCCGACGCTGCCCAGCAGGGCGCTGCGTCGTGTCTTCAGATAGCGGCCCGAGGCGTTGCTGAAGGCTTCGGTGCCGCGAGCGAATTGCAACAGGCCGATCAGACTGCCGAGCAGGCCGCAGACCAGGATGATCCAGCCCATGGTAGGGTCCTGCATCACGGCCATGCCGCTGGCCGCCATGTCCTGCACCGCGGTGGCGGGCGAGACCATGATGAAGCCGCTCAGGGCTCCGGCCAGCAAGGCCTCGAGTGTGCGATGGGTCAACAGCGCCATGCTGATCACCACCGTGGTCGGCAGCAGGCTGAAAAGGCCATACTGATCGTCGTCGATCAGCATGTAGCCGCTGAGGCTGGCGACCAGCACCAGCCCGAGGTATAGAAGGCCAAACTGCGTTGTACGATGGAAGGGAGCCTGACTCGCAAGTGTCTGGACATAACGGGGCATGGGATACCTCCTTTATAGTTGTGGAGGTATTGGTATCACCCTTCAATCAGTGAGCGCATTGTCCCCAAGGGGATAGGCCGGCGCACTCGAGATCCCTTCTCCGGAATGCACCGCATAAGCGCGACGGTACCAGCCGGGGTCGGGATTCTCAGAATGTTCGGGCTGGCGTCGTGCAACTGACCAGCCGACAGGGTACCTTGCCGACGTTGCGGAAACGGTGCGGTATGTTGGTGTTGAAGTAGTAGGCCTCGCCCGGGCCGAGCACCCGGGTGTCGGCACCGATGGTGATTTCGATCTCACCTTCCAGCACCGCACCGGCTTCCTCGCCGCGATGGGCGATCATCTCGCGGCCGGTATCCGCGCCGGCGGCATAGGTCTCGATCATGAAGGAGAGCGCGCGATTTTCCCGATTGGCGCCGACCAGATGATAGATCACGTCGCCGCTGCCGATGTTCGGCAGTTCGTCGGTGCGATAAAACACCTGGTCGGTATTCTCCAGCTCCATGGTGAAGAAATCACCGACGCCAATGGGGATGGCGTCGAGAATCTTCTTTAACGAGCTGACCGAGGGGCTGACCTTGTTCTGCTCGATCAACGACAGGCTGGAATGCGTAACACCGCAACGCTTGGCCAGTTCGCGCTGAGAAATGCCTCGCAATGTGCGCAGAGCGCGCAGGCGGGCGCCGACGTTGTCCGACATCAATGCTCCTTGTTGTAATCCTTAGGCTTGGTCGAGCTTTTGCTTGAGTAGCGTATTGACCTGTTGCGGATTGGCGGTGCCTCGCGAGGCCTTCATGACCTGGCCGACGAAATAACTGATCATCTTGCCACGTTTGTCCTGTTCGGCTTCACGGTACTGGGCGACCTGTACCGGGCTGTCGGCAATCACCTGATCGATCATCGCCTCGATGGCGCCGGTGTCCGTGACTTGCTTGAGCCCCTTGGCCTCGATGACCGCATCGGCATTATCACCTTCGCCATTCCACAGGGCAGCGAAGACCTGCTTGGCCGCCTTGCCGTTGATGGTCTCGTCCCGGACGCGAAGTACCAGGCCGCCAAGCTGCTCGGCACTGACCGGGCTGTCGGTGATGCCCAGGTTTTCCCGATTGAGTTGACCCGAGAGTTCGCCTTGCACCCAGTTGGCGGCCAGCTTGGCGTCGCCGCACACTGCCTTGACCGCTTCGAAATACTCGGCCATGGGGCGACTCGAGGACAGCACGCCGGCATCGTAGGTCGATAATCCCAGCTCGTTCTCGAAACGGGCGCGTTTATTCGCGGGAAGTTCCGGCAGGGTGCTGCGCAGATGATCGATGTAGGCCTTGTCGAGCATCACCGGTAACAGATCCGGGCACGGGAAGTAACGATAGTCGTTGGCTTCTTCCTTGGTGCGCATGCTCCGGGTCTCGTCCTCGTCGGGATCGTAAAGCCGGGTCTCCTGTACCACCTGGCCCCCATCTTCGATCAGCTCGATCTGACGCTCCACCTCGAAGGCGATGGCGCGTTCGACAAAGCGGAACGAGTTGACGTTCTTGATCTCGGCACGGGTACCAAAGGCGGCCTGACCCTGAGGTCGCACCGAGACGTTGACGTCGCAGCGCATCGAGCCTTCGGCCATGTTTCCATCGGATATTCTCAGGTAAGTCACGATGGCATGAATGGCTCGGAGATAGGCCACCGCCTCCTTCGCCGAGCGCATGTCCGGCTCGGAGACGATTTCCAGCAAAGGAGTGCCGGCCCGATTGAGATCGACGCCGGTCATGCCGTGGTAGTCCTCGTGCAACGACTTGCCGGCATCCTCTTCCAGGTGCGCATGGTGCACGCGAATACGCTTGGTGCTGCCGTCGTCCAGTGCAATCTCGACCTCGCCCGGCCCGACGATGGGGTGATACATCTGACTGGTCTGATAGCCTTTGGGCAGGTCGGGATAGAAGTAGTTCTTGCGATCGAAGATGGAAACTTCAGGGATCTCGGCGTTGATGCCCAGGCCGAATTGAATCGCCATGGCCACCGCGCTTTCGTTGAGTACCGGCAAGACGCCGGGCAGGCCCAGATCGACGGCGCAGGCCTGGGTATTGGGGTCGGCACCGAAGGCGGTAGAGGCCCCGGAAAAGATCTTCGACTGGGTGGAAAGCTGCACGTGGACTTCCAGCCCGATCACGGTTTCCCATTGCATCAGCGGTTCTCCTCGCCAAAGGCCGGACGGCGGCAATGCCAGTCGGTGGCCTGCTGGAACTGGTGGGCCACGTTGAGCAGGTGCTGCTCGGAAAAATGTGGACCTAGAATCTGCAGTCCGGTAGGGCGCTGGTCGACGAAGCCAGCAGGTACGCTGATGCCAGGGATGCCGGCCAGATTGATGGCGATGGTGTAGATATCCTGCAGGTACATCGAGAGCGGGTCCTTGTTGGCGCCCAGATCGAAGGCGGGGGTAGGTGCCGCCGGTCCCATCAGTACATCGACCTCTTCGAAGACATCGAGGAAATCCTGACGAATCAAACGGCGGACCTGCTGCGCCTTCTTGTAATAGGCGTCGAAAAAGCCTTCGGATAATGTATGAGTGCCCATGAGGATACGCCGCTTGACCTCGGTACCGAAGCCCTCGGCCCGGGAGCGTTTGTAAAGATCGATGAGATCTGAGGGGTTCTCGCAACGATGACCGAAACGCACGCCGTCGAAGCGTGCCAGGTTCGATGACGCTTCCGCCGGGGCGATGACGTAATAGGCGGGAATGGCCAGATTGGTATGCGGCAGGCTGACCTCTTGCACGCTGGCGCCCAAGGACTCGTAAACCTTGATCGCTTCGCGTACCGCGGTTTCCACCTCCGGATCGAGACCCTCGCCGAAGTACTCCTTGGGCAGGCCGATGCGTAATCCCGACAGCGAGGCATTCAGTTCGGCTCGATAATCCGGCACACCGCGAACCACGCTGGTGGAATCCCGGGGGTCATGTCCGGCGATAGTCCCAAGAAGCAGGGCGCAATCCTCGGCACTGCGTGCCATCGGGCCGGCCTGATCGAGACTCGAGGCATAGGCCACCATGCCATAACGGGAGACCCGCCCATAGGTGGGTTTGAGACCGGTAATGCCGCAGAAGGCGGCGGGCTGGCGAATCGAGCCGCCGGTGTCGGTGCCCAGTGCCGCCGGCACCAGTCCTGCGGCGACCGCGGCGGCACTACCGCCGGAACTGCCGCCGGGCACCGCACTCAGATCCCAGGGGTTCTTTACCGGTCCGTAGTAGCTATTCTCGTTGGACGAGCCCATGGCGAACTCATCCATGTTGGTCTTGCCCAGGCTCACGGTACCGGCGGCGGCAAGTTTTTCAACCAGGGTGGCATCGTAGGGCGATATGAAATTATCCAGCATCCGCGAACCGCAGCTGGTACGTACGCCTCGGGTACAGAACAGATCCTTCAAGGCCAGGGGCAACCCGCTCAAGGGGCCGACACTGCCCTGATGGCGGGCCGCATCGGCAGCGTCGGCGCTGGCCAGGGCCTGCTCGGTGGTCACGGTGATGAAGCTGTTGAGTTCACCATCCAGGCGCTGAATGCGCGCGAGGAAGTGTTCGGTCAATTCGCGACTGGAGAAGTCGCCGGTGGACAATCCCGAGGCAAGCTCGGTAAGCGTCTTGTCATGCATGTAATGAATAGCTCTTTTAGCGCTGTAAATAGCCTACGACTGGGCGATGTCGCTGACACAGATATCAGTGTGGGTTCACTCGACGACCCGGGGAACGAGGTAGAGTCCATCCTCGGTAGCAGGGGCGCAGCGCTGGAAAAGCTCTCGCTGATTGGGCTCGGTCACTTCGTCGGCACGAAGACGCTGGGTCGTATCCAGAGAGTGAGCCATCGGCGCGACATGCTGGGTATCGATGACCTGCAAGCGATCGGCCATGTCCAAAATGCGGCTCAGATCATCCACGTAGCTGGCGGCCTCTGCGTCGTCGAGGCCGAGACGAGCGAGATGGGCCGCACGCTTCACGTCTTCGAGTTCAAGTGCCATATCAGTTTCCTGTTGAATTCATGAGCATCTACACCCACCGGGTAAGATGACTAATATAATGAAATAGGGGCAAAAGGTACCATAACTCCTTGCTTGCCGCGCTCCCCCCGCGATGATAACGTTTGCGCCAGCACAGGGGCTCCGGTTGACTAGGTGAAACACTTTCATGTTTAAACGCTTAAGGGGGCTGTTCTCGAGCGATCTATCGATCGATCTAGGAACCGCCAACACGTTGATTTACGTACGCGGCCGCGGCATCGTTCTGGATGAACCGTCGGTGGTGGCCATTCGCCAATCAGGCAGTACGCGTGCAGTGGCCGCCGTGGGTATGGATGCCAAGCGGATGCTGGGCCGTACGCCGGGTAACATCACTGCGATTCGCCCCATGAAGGATGGCGTGATTGCTGATTTTACCGTGACCGAGCAGATGCTGCAGCACTTCATTCGCAAGGTTCATCAAAGCACCTTCTTGACGCCGAGCCCCCGCGTACTGGTCTGTGTACCCTGCATGTCGACCCAAGTGGAGCGTCGCGCCATCAAGGAGTCTGCTGAAGGGGCCGGTGCGCGCGAGGTGTTCTTGATCGAGGAGCCCATGGCGGCAGCGATCGGCGCAGGTTTGCCCGTCGAAGAAGCCCAGGGTTCCATGGTCGTCGACATCGGTGGGGGGACCTCAGAGATCGCGATCATTTCTCTTAATGGCGTAGTCTACTCCGAATCGATTCGTATCGGTGGCGACCGCTTCGACGAAGCGATCACCGCCTACGTACGCCGCCACTATGGCAGCCTGATCGGTGAAGCCACGGCAGAACGCATCAAGGAGGAGATCGGTTGTGCCTATCCCGGTGGTGAGCTGCGCGAGATCGATGTGCGCGGTCGCAACCTGGCCGAGGGCATTCCGCGTAGCTTCACTCTCAATTCCCACGAGATTCTCGATGCCCTTCAGGACCCACTGGCATCGATTGTCTCCGCCATCAAGAGTGCTCTGGAGCAGTCACCACCGGAGCTGGCGTCGGATATCGCCGAGCGTGGTCTGGTACTGACAGGGGGCGGGGCGTTGCTGCGCGATATCGACAAGCTCATCGCCGAGGAAACCGGGTTGCCGGTCATCGTTGCCGAAGACCCCTTGACCTGTGTGGCTCGTGGCGGTGGCAAGGCGCTCGAGATGATCGATCGCGAGACCTTCGAACTGGTATCCAGCGACTGATTTCCGCAGGCACGGACGCGCGTCGTTCCGTGCCTGTCGGCCGGCGGGAGGAAGGTCTATCAAACCGCTATTCTCGCAGGGACCTGCATCGGGTTACCGCATGCTGCTGTGCGCCGTCCTGGCCTTTGCACTGATGTTCGCCGAGCAGCGTTTGCCGCGAATGACAGAATTGCGCGCGCACCTGACGACAATCGTGGCACCGGTGCAGTGGGCGGTCAGCCTGCCGAGCGATGCCTTGTCCTGGGGCTCGTTGGTGCTTTCCGATCAGCGCAATCTGATCGATGAAAATCGTCAGTTACGCGAGCAACTGCTCAAACTTTCCCGTCGAGTTCAACGCATGGCGAGTCTTGCGGCGGAAAACGTCAGGCTGCGTGAATTGCTCGATGCCGCCCAACGCGATGACATTCCCTATGTCACGGCTCAACTGTTGTCACTGGATTCCGATCCTTTCACCCACCAGATGGTCATCGATCGCGGTCGTGTCGATGGGGCCTATCGGGGACAGCCGGTCATGGACGCCTCGGGGTTGATCGGCCAGGTCATGTCGGTCTCCGCCTATACTAGCCGGGTACTGATGCTGGCGGATGCCAGTCATGCAGTCCCGGTTCAGATCAACCGTAACGGCTTGCGCTTCATCGTTCAGGGGACAGGGAGCTACGATCACCTCCTGGTGATACACGTCCCTGATACCGCGGATATTCGTGAAGGCGATCTACTGGTGACGTCAGGGCTCGCGGGGCGCTTTCCCGAAGGGTACCCGGTGGCCCGCGTCACCGAGGTGATTCACGATCCAGGCGAACCCTTCGCTCAGGTGTCGGCCAAGCCCATTTCCCAGCCTGAGCGTTCACGTCATTTTCTGTTGCTGTTTCCGCCGCCGCCGACCGAAGTGTCACAAAGTGCTCTCGAAGCTGCCATCCTCGTCGGCGGTGGTGAAGCCTGGTTCGATATCCCTTCTTCGGAGGCCCCATGATCAAGGGGTCGCTACGCACAATGTTACTGATCTGGCTGACGCTGTTGCTGGCGCTATGCCTGCAGGTCATGCCGCTACCCGATGCCTGGCTGGTTTGGCGTCCTGAATGGCTTGGGTTGATGTTGATCTACTGGTGTGTGGCGGCCCCCCAGCGGGTAGGGATTATCCATGGCTTCATACTCGGATTGTTGCTGGATCTGATCGAGGGCTCACCTTTGGGGCAAAATGCACTGGTGTTAGCGCTCCTGGCCTACCTCGCCCTGCTGGTCTATCAGCGCATGCGCGCCTACTCGTTGGTTCAGCAGGCGGTGCTGGTACTGGTGCTGCTGGGCATCGCGCAGCTGGTCGAACAATGGCTACGCACCATGTTCGGGCCGTTTTCCATCAACCTGGCCTTTTTACTATCGGCCCTGATCGGCGCCGTGTTGTGGCCTTGGCTGTTTACCATGTTACAGGCGTTGCGGCGTCGATTAGGAGGCCTTTGATGGCCATTCTGGATCAGGCGCCCAGGCTTCGCCTGGCCTCTGCGTCACCGCGCCGGCGTGAATTGCTGGCCTCGATCGGCCTGGTGGCCGACGCGATGCCAGTGGATATCGATGAGACGCCGTTGCCGGACGAGCCCGCCGTCGATTATGTCCTGCGCCTGGCCCGGGCCAAGGCGCAGGCGGGCGCCGCCGGTACTCGCCTGCCGACATTGGGATCGGACACTGCTGTCGTGTTCGATGGTCGAATTCTGGGTAAACCCCATGATCGTGACCATGCTCGGGAAATGCTGGCGGCGTTATCGGGGCGGTCTCATGAGGTGATGACGGCGGTAGCGGTCAGCGGCGAGCAGGGCCTACTCGACGTCTGCGTGAGAACCCGGGTGAGCCTGCGCAGCATCACGCCAGATGAAATCGATGCGTATTGGGCCACCGGTGAGCCCCTCGACAAGGCAGGGGGTTACGCCATTCAAGGGCGTGCCGCCATCTTTGTCTCCCATCTCGAGGGCAGCTATTCGGCGGTGGTCGGATTGCCCTTGTTCGAAACGGCGCAACTGTTGCAGCGTCAGGGCGTTACCTGCTGGTGATGCCTACCTGGCCCGATTCGTCATTCTAAAGCGCCGGGGCTATGTCATAATCGTTTCATGCCTCAGCGATAAGGATCCGCGCATGAGTGGTGAAGTACTGATCAACCTGACGCCGATGGAAACGCGCGTGGCAGTGGTCGAGAATGGCGTACTGCAAGAAGCGTTCATCGAGCGTAGCCGACGCCGGGGCATCGTCGGCAATATTTACAAGGGCAAAGTGGCCAGGGTGCTGCCGGGCATGCAAGCGGCGTTCATCGATATCGGTCTGGACCGGGCGGCGTTCATTCATGTCCAGGAAGTCCTGCCTCCCCATACCCCCAGCGATGAACAGGTCTCGATCAGCCAATTGCTGCAGGAAGGCCAGCCTCTGGTGGTTCAGGTGACCAAGGATCCCATCGCTTCCAAGGGCGCGCGCTTGACGACCCATCTGTCGGTACCGTCCCGCTATCTTGTCTACATGTCCGAGGCATCGCATACCGGCGTCTCCCAGCGTATCGAAGACGAAGGCGAGCGCGAACGACTGCGTACGCTGGTCGAAGAGTGTCTTGCTGAACTCGATACCCAGGCGCCGGGGGGATTCATCATCCGTACCGCCGCCGAAGGGGTGAGCCGGGATGAGCTCCATATGGATATGCAGTTTCTGTTGCGCTTGTGGCGCAAGGTCTGTGAGCGCCGTCTCGAGGCCCCTGCGCCTAGCTGCATCTACGATGATCTCCCCTTGTTCATTCGCACCCTGCGCGATCTGATGCGTGACGATATCGAGAAGATACGCATCGACTCTCGGGAGAACTTCCATAAGCTCAAGGAGTTTGCCGACGAGTTCATGCCCGGCATGGCCGAGCGTATCGAGTACTATCCGGGTGAGCGACCGATCTTCGATCTGTTCAGTGTCGAGGATGAGATACTCAAGGCCCTGGGGCGCAAGGTGCAGCTCAAGTCCGGGGGCTACCTGGTGATCGATCCCACGGAGGCGATGACCACCATCGATGTGAATACCGGCGGCTATGTCGGGCACCGTAATCTCGAAGAGACCATCTTCAAGACCAATCTCGAGGCCGCTACCGCCATTGCGCGCCAGCTCAGGCTGCGCAATCTGGGCGGCATCATCATTATCGATTTCATCGATATGGAAGACCTCGAGCACCAGCGCCAGGTGTTGCGGGTGCTCGAGAAATCCCTCGAGCGTGATCACGCCAAGAACAAGCTGACCGGTGTCACCGAACTGGGACTGGTTCAGTTGACGCGCAAGCGCACCCGGGAGAGCCTCGAGCAGACCCTGTGCGAACCCTGCCCGACCTGTCAGGGACGCGGCACCCTGAAGACCCCGGAAACCGTGTGCTACGAGATTTTCCGCGAGATCATGCGCGAGGAACGCGCCTACAGTCCGGATACCTATATGGTGCTGGCCTCCCAGGCCGTTGTCGATCGTCTGGTCGACGAGGAATCTTCCGCCGTGGCGGATCTGGAAATCTTCATCGGCAAGACCATCCGCTTTCAGGTCGAGACCCATTATTCCCAGGAGCAGTACGACATCGTGCTGATGTAGTGTTATGAGCCCGTACCGCATCGCCTTGCGCTGGGCATTGACCCTGATCGCTCTGGGATTGCTTGTGCTGGCCTTGTTGCTGACTGGGCTGCGCCTGGCGATCGATCAGATCGATGTGCTGCGCGACGAGTTGAATGAGCAACTCACGAATCAGTTCAATGCCAGGCTGGAGACTCGGGAGCTTCAGGGCGCGTTTCAAGGAATCGACCCACTGCTGGCGATCGACGATCTGCAGCTGACATCCTTCCGGCGTGCGGAACCGCTGCCGCTGATGGAAATCGAGCATATTAGAGCGCGCCTTGATACGCTGGCCACGCTGCGCGCCGGGTATCCAGTTCTCGATGGCGCCCGCATCGAGACGGCGACGGTGCACCTTTATCAAGATGCAAACGGTCGCTGGAAATGGCCTGATCCTGCCGAACTTCCCGAAGAACTCGTGCCAGAGCCCGGCTTTGATATTCGGACCCTGGACGAGGTCGTCGGTATTATGTTGCGCCAGCAAGCGATCGTGGAGAATCTCCGATTAGTGCTGCATGGTATCGATGACACCCTGACGTTGACGGCGCCGCGTCTGCTCATGACCGGGGATGGCAAACGCGCCCATGTGGAGGGGAAGCTGTTCGTCGAAGGTGAGAAGAAAAATGCCATCGAGGCGGTGCTGGAGGTGCTGCCGGGGCAGACCGAGTGGGCGGATTTCAACGCTGCCCTGCAGGCCCGAGCCGATCTTGGCGTGATGTCGCGTCTGGGGGCATTGCTGACACGACAACAAGACGCCCACCTGGGTCAGATCGATGGTCAGGCGACGGCCTGGGGGCGCTGGCATGAGGGGCGTCTGGAAGATGCACGCGCCAGCCTGAACATCGATCGGTTGGCGCTCAACGGTGATACCCAGACGCTGGTGCTCAACGATATCTCTGCCAGGGCCCAGTGGCTACGGGGTGAACGAGACAGTTGGCAAGCCTGGATCAACGCCTTGTCCATGACCGATGATCAGGGGGGGGCTTCTCCGTTACCCGAGCGTTTGCATGTTGAGGGTGACAATGGCAGTTGGCAGTTGCGCAGTGCGCCTTTCGATCTCGGTCTCCTGGCACGCTGGCTGGAACGGCTGCCACTTTCCAAATCACTCGGCCAGACCCTTGCCACCCTTGAGCCCAGCGGCCAGGTCGCCGGGCTGGAACTGGCACGACGCGAAGGCAACTGGCAGGCACGGGCAGCGCTACAGGATGTGGCGTTGTCACCCTGGCAAGGCGCCCCCGGGGGTGGCCCTCTCGATGCCTGGGTGCAAGTAAGCGATGGTCGCGGTAGCGTGCGTTTCGCGGGACAAACCGGCATGACCCTGGCCTTTCCGGAGGTGTTTGCCGCTCCGCTCGAGCTTTCAGAGGCGCGAGGCGAGGTCGACTTGGCATTCGACGACGGCACGCTGAGCCTGGGTGGCGAAGACCTGACATTGACCTGGCGTGATGCCAAAGTGAAAGGGGGTTTTCGTTTCGTTTCACCTCGTCAGGCACCGCCCGAGCTGGAACTGAGTCTCGACCTGCAGAATGTGAACGCGATCGACACGCCCTTGATGGCATGGCTGCCGGTCAAGGTGCTCGACCCGGAGCTGCGCGAATGGCTATCCGGGGGTATTGCCGGACGCGTGCCCACCGGCAGCTTCTATCTCAAGCAGACCCTGGACGGCGATCTGGAAGATATGAATCGGCAGACGCCCGATGACGACGAACCCTTCGATGGCGAATTGCGTCTTGCGCTGCAAATCGAGCAGGGACGGCTGCCTTACGATCCCGAATGGCCGGCGCTGGAGAATGTCAGCGGTGAGCTGACGCTGCACAACGAGAATCTCCAGGCATCGGTTGCTCACGCCGAAACCCATGGTCTGGTCAGTGAAGGCGCCGAGGTTGCCCTTGAAAATGAGCAATTGAGCGTGCAAGCCCCAATCAATGGATCGTCCCAGGCACTGCTCGATTTTCTGGGGGCCAGCCCGATCGAAGGGGCCGAGGCCTTCGCCAGTTGGCGCAGTGACGGCACGGTCAGCGGTCAATTGGATCTTGCCGTACCCCTGGAAGATACCGATGCCCTGAGGTTGGATGTCACGGCTCGGGCCGATGTGCCGAGGCTGATTTTCTCCGAGATCGACCTTCCCCTGTATAACCTCAATGGTGATCTGCATTACCGCCATGTCGCCGATGAAGATTTCCTCACAGGAACGCTCGGTGCTCGTGCCTTCGATGGGCCTTTGCTGGCCGACTTCGATGTGGGGGGCGAGGGGGTTACGCTCGAAGGACGTGCCCTGGCGCGGGGCCTATTGGCCTGGGCTGACTTGAGCGAGCTGGAAAGCTTGATGAGCGGCTACTTTCCGTATTCCGCGCAGTTGAATCTGGAGGGTGAACAACCAAGGCTTACGCTGGACAGCGAACTCGTAGGGCTGGGGATTCATTTGCCCGCGCCCTTCGGCAAGAATTTGGACGAGCGCGTGCCCTTGAACATCGAGTCGATTCCGACTCAGCGCTTCAGTGTGGATCTGGCCGAGCGGCTGCGTCTACGCTGGCGCCGTCTCGGACAACAAGGAGACCAGAGGCAAGGCCAGGGTCAGGTCTGGCTCGAGCGCTGGCCCGAGGCCCCTCGATGGCCTAACGGCAACGGCTGGGAATTTGTCTGGCAGACACCGCGTATCGCTATCACGCAGTGGCAAGAAGCACTGTCTGGTCTGGGCTCCTTCGGTGATACGACGGAAAGAGCGTCGGGTGCGGACATGCCCTCGCTGAGCAGTGTGCGCATCGACACCCAATGCCTGCGTCTGGAACAACGCTGCCTGGGCTCTCTACAGGCAGCGCTCGAGCCGCGTCAGCAAGGTTGGCGATTCGATTTAGGCGGTAGCCTGGTCGAGGGTCGCGGTGACTTCCAGCCGGGCCAATCACAGCCGCTATCTCTCTCCTTGTCGCGCCTGACCCTGGACGGCCTGATCGATGAAAACGCGCCTGCCGCCGAGCCCGCCGACCTGTCCAGCGAGATTGTCACGACGCCCGAGACCGAGACATTTCCGAGCGGATTGAACCTGTTGCCCGATGGTAAGGTCTCTATAGACAATATCCTGCATGAGGGGCGCCGATTAGGCTCTCTGGCTGCCAGTTGGGAGGCATCGTCGCAGCGCTTGCGTGTGGCGCCGCTGACCTCAACGCTAGGTGAGGTGCAAGTGGATGGTGACGTTACCTGGGAAGCCGCAGGCCCCCAGGCAAGTCTCACGCGTTCACGCATTGCCTTGAGTGGCGGCGATATTGGCACCCTGTTCGAGGCGCTCGATCAACCGGTAGCGCTGCGTAGCACAGAAACCGACGTTCAGACGCAGCTGGCCTGGCCGGGTGCGCCCTGGCAGTTCGCTCTGGAGCGCTCTCGCGGGAGCATCGATTCCACACTGCGGGATGGCCGCTTCCTGACGCTGGATTCTTCCTCGGCGAAGCTCATTGGCCTTCTCAATGTCGATAACCTGTTGCGCCGTTTGCGCCTGGATTTCAGCGATGTGACCGGGCGTGGCACCGCCTTTGACAGTGTGCAAGGGGGGGCGACCCTGTACGATGGACGCTTGGAAACCCGAGGGCCCGTTGAAATCGATGGCCCCTCCACCCAATTCAGTCTCGATGGTAGCGTGAACCTCATGCAGCGCCAGTTGGATCTGTCGCTGGGTGTGACCGTTCCGATCAGCCAGAACCTGCCCCTGGCGGCGGTACTGGTGGGGGCTCCCTATATCGGCGGTGCTCTGTTTCTGGCCGACAAGCTCTTTGGCGGCTGGCTCGATAGGGTCACGCGAATCTATTACCGCGTGCAGGGGCCTTGGGCCTCGCCGCGAATCACCGTGGAAAATGCCGAATGACGCAATCGACTCAAGCGCCTCTCGACGAGGCCATTGCCATACTGTTGTCGCCGGGCGGGCTTGATGCCGCATCGCTCGATCCCGGTCTGGATCACGCATTAGGGGCGGGCATCGACTACGCGGACCTCTACTTTCAACGTAGTTGGCACGAGAGCTGGGTGCTCGAGGATGGTGAAGTCAAGGACGCCAGCTACAATATCGACGGTGGCGTCGGGGTGCGTGCCCTGGCAGGCGAGAAGACCGGCTTTGCCTATTCCAATCAGATTACCGCCGAAGCCCTGGCCGAGACCGGGCGCACTGCCTCGGGCATCGCGCGCAGCGGTGCTCGCCTGACCAATCAGCCGGTGCATAGTCGTGGTGCGCCGCTGCGCTATGCAGGCGTCGATCCGCTGTCTGGGCTAAGCGCAGAAGACAAGATCGCGCTACTCAAGCAGGCGGATCGTGTCGCTCGGGCGGCAGATCCTGCCGTTTCCCAGGTCACCGCCTCGCTCACCGGGGTTCATGAAGTCGTGCTGGTGCGCGCCAGTGACGGTACTCTGGCGGCGGACATTCGCCCCTTGGTGCGCTTCAACGTCAGTGTGATCGCGGCCAAGAACGGGCGGCGTGAGCGCGGCAGTGCCGGTGGTGGTGGGCGTTACGCCATGGCACGCCTACGCGATGAGAATGTCGCCGAACGCTTCGCCAAGGAGGCGGTACGTCAGGCGCTGGTGAATCTCGAAGCCGTGGATGCGCCGGCTGGCCAGATGCCGGTGGTGCTGGGATCGGGCTGGCCGGGCATTCTGCTGCATGAAGCGGTCGGGCACGGCCTCGAAGGTGACTTCAACCGTAAGCAGAGTTCCGCGTTCGCCGGGCGCATGGGACAGCGCGTGGCCTCCCCCGGGGTGACCGTGGTCGATGACGCCACCCTGGCGGACCGCCGCGGTTCAATGACCATCGACGACGAAGGCACCCCCGGGGCGTATACCCCCTTGATCGAGGACGGCATCCTGGTCGGCTACATGCAGGACAAGCTGAACGCACGCTTGATGAGCATGGCGCCGACGGGCAATGCGCGGCGCGAATCCTATGCGCACATGCCGATGCCGCGCATGACCAATACCTACATGCTGGCGGGGCAGGACGAGCCGGAGGACATCGTCAAGAGCGTCAAGCGTGGGCTCTATGCGGTGAGTTTCGGTGGCGGTCAGGTCGACATCACCTCCGGCAAGTTCGTGTTCTCGGCCAGCGAAGCGTACATGATCGAGGACGGACGCATCACCGCGCCGGTCAAGGGCGCCACCCTGATCGGTAACGGCCCGGAGGCGATGGGGCGCGTCTCGATGATTGGTCACGACATGGCGCTGGATACCGGCATCGGGGTGTGCGGCAAGGAAGGACAGGGCGTGCCGGTGGGGGTCGGTCAGCCGACCTTGAAGTTGGATGAGCTGACTGTCGGCGGCACCCAGTCTTGAGTATGAAGCGGCTGCGCTCGACGAGGCGTTGTTGGCGTCGAACTCGCAATGCTCATTGACACCAGTCAACTGCGCTTGCTCCTTCGCCGCCGCCTAGCCTCGTCGTCGCTCGCAACGCTTCCTTGAGGTGGGATAAGTGCTTTAGTAAATGAGCATTTTGATCGGACTCGCGCACGAGACCGAATTTAACGATGTATGGCCGACGCGCAGCAGATCGTGGATGGTCCTTACATGCCGGCGGTGTCGCGGATCAGCTTGAACAGCTTGCGCGAATTGGTCGGCGGCTTGCCGCGCTGACGTTCACTGCGAGCATTGCGGATCAGCTGACGCAGCGTCTGGCGGTCGACATCGGGGTACTCGGCGATAAAGGTCTCGAGGGTCTCGTTGGTGTCATCATCGATGAGTCCATCGCGCCATTTTTCCAGACGGTGAAACGCATGGTCACGACGCAGTTTTTCACGTTCGAACTCGTCGAAGGCGTCCTGGATGCCGTCGATATCCTCACGGCGCATGAGCTTGCCGATGTATTGCATATGCCGGCGCCGCCCTTCATGAGAGCGAATACGTGAGGTTTCCTCGACGGCCGCCAAAAGGTCGTCGGACAGCGGTAAGCGTGCCCGCTGCGCTTCGGACAAGGCGATGATCTGTTCGCCCAGGGCCTGCAGAGCCTGCATTTCCTGCTTGCGTTGGGTCTTGCTTGGCCGATTCTGGGAATCGGCGGGTGATTCGAATGACATGCCATTACCATCAGCATTAGGAGGTTGGCGCAGTATAACAGCCAGTCTCACGACAAGGAGATCAACATGACACAAGCCTTCGATGCCGCAGCGCAACAGGCGCTGCTGGAATCACGTGTCGCAGAGGCATTAGAGCAAGCACGTGCACTGGGCGCCGATGCCTGTGAAGTCGGTGCCAGCGTCGATCAAGGCACCGGCGTCAACGTGCGCATGGGGGAAGTGGAAAGCGTCGAGCTGTCTCGGGATCAGGGTATTGCCGTGACGGCCTATGTCGGCCAGCGCAAGGGCAGTGCCTCCTCTTCCGATGCGGGTGAGGCTTCTATTCGTGCGGTCGTGGAAAAGGCCATCGCCATCGCCCGACATACCGGGGACGACCCCTATGCGGGGTTGGCGGATGCGGAGTTGATGGCCACCCAATTTCCTGACTTGAACGTGCACCACCCCTGGCAACTGACGACGGATGAGGCGGTCGAGTTGGCCTTGGCCTGCGAGCATGCGGGGCGCGCCGTGGAGGGTATCGCCAATTCTGATGGCGCCGGGCTTTCCAGCGGTGAGGGCGTGCGAGTCTACGGCAACAGTCATGGTTTTCTGGCGGGGCAGCGGGGCAGCCGGCATTCCTTGTCCTGCATGCTGATTGCCGGGGATGAGCAGGGCATGCAGCGCGACTACGACTACAGTAGCGTGCGCGATCCGAAGCGACTAAGTTCGCCGGAAGCCATCGGGCGAAGCGCCGCCGAGCGCACGTTGCGTCGCCTGGGGGCACGCCGCCCCGAGACCGGCCGCCTGCCGGTGCTGTTCGCACCGGAACTGGCTAGCGGCTTGGTCGGACACTTTCTCAATGCCATCGCGGGCGGTGCGCTTTACCGCGAGGCATCGTTTCTGTGCGATAGCCTGGGCAAGCCGCTGTTCCCGAAATGGTTCACGCTCATGGAGAAACCCCAGGAAATGGGCGGTATGGCCAGCTCCCCCTTCGACAACGACGGCGTCTATACCCGCGACAACGTCTTCGTCGACGGTGGTCGTATCGCCAGTTACATGCTTTCCGCCTACAGTGCCAGACGCTTGAACATGACCAGCACCGGTAATGCGGGTGGTGCGCGCAATCTGCGTATCGACGCACCCCTTACGGCACAAGCTGATCTACTGGCGCGGATGGATCGCGGTGTGCTGGTCACCGAACTGATGGGTCAAGGGGTCAACGGCGTGACCGGCGATTACTCCCGGGGGGCGGCAGGCTTCTGGATCGAAAATGGCAAGATCCAGCATCCGATCGAGGAGTTCACCATCGCCGGCAATCTCAATGACATGTTCGCCAACCTGATGGGCGTGGGTGACGATATCGATACCCGGGGCAGCATCCACACCGGCAGCTGGTTGATCGACGATATGACCGTGGCGGGCGGCTGATCGCTCCAGCGGGGGAGCATTGTCATGGCCGCCCTCGAGGCGGCCATTTGATTGAGTTGCAGCGAGCGTCAGAGATAAAAGTAGGTGGCCAGGCCAAGAAAGGCCATGAAACCGATCACGTCAGTGACGGTGGTCAGGATGACGCTGCCGGACAGGGCTGGGTCGATCTTGAGCTTCTTCAACAGGACTGGCAGCAGGGTGCCGCAGAAGGCGGCGAACAGCAGGTTGATGACGATAGCGGCGGCGATGATGACACCCAGCGTCATGTCACCGAACCAGAGCACCGCAATCGCGGCAACGACCAATGCCCAGAGCAGTCCATTGAGGGCGCCGACGATCAGTTCTCGATTGAGCAGCCAGCGGACATTGCCTCCCGAGACATGACCCAGGGCGATGCCCCGAATCAATACGGTCAATGCCTGGGAGCCGGCGATACCGCCCATGCTGGCCACGATGGGCATTAATACGGCAAGCGCGGTCACCTTCTGGATGGTGCCTTCGAACATGCCGATCACCGCGGCGGCCATGAAGGCGGTAATCAAATTGATGCCCAGCCATACCGCACGACGTCGACTGGTGCGCCAGGCCGGGGCGAAAGTATCCTCATCTTCATCTAGCCCCGCCATGCTCATCACCTGATGCTCCGCATCGCCGCGGATGACGTCGACCACGTCATCGATGGTGATACGCCCGAGCAGGTGACGATCGCCGCCGACCACCGGTGCCGAAATCAGGTCGAAGCGTTCGAACAGGCTGGCGACGTCGCTTTCTTCCATGGTGGCAGGGATCGTCACCATGTCGGTATCCATGACCTCCCGTACCAGCATTGAAGGGTCGGAGACGAGCAAGCGATTGATCGGCAGACTGCCGATCAACTTGTCGCTACGGGTGACCACCAGCAGACTGTCGGTGGCATCCGGCAGACGCTCGTGACGACGTAGATAGCGCAGCACCACATCCAGCGTGATCTCGGGGCGGATCGTCAGCGTATCCGTGTTCATCAACCCGCCGGCGGTGTCCTCGGGATAGGACAGCACGGTTTCCAGGCGCTGGCGCTCCTGGGCCTCCATCGAGTCGAGCACTTCGAGCGTGACAGTGTTGGGCAGCCGCTGCAAAAGATCGGCCAGGTCGTCGACATCAAGACCCTCGGTGGCCGACATCAACTGCTGAGCATCCATACGGTTGAGGAATTCGGTCTGAATATCCTCACCCAGATACTGCAGCACATCCCCTTGCAGCTCGGGTTCGATCAGCTCCCAAAGGACGTTACGCTCCTTGGGCGGGGTCGACTCCAGTAAATGAGCCACGTCGACCGGGGCTAGACCACGATTGAGCATGCGCCGAGCTTGTTCCAAGGCACCGCTTTCCAGGGCATCGTTGAGCCTGGCCAGTCTGGGCTGGAGCTTCTCGGGATTCTTGCTCATGGTCGTCGGTGTCCTGTGTCGTACCGCAATCGTCGCGCCATTCTAGCACCGACGGGAGACGGCGCGAATAAAAGAAAACGCTGTTCGAGGAATGTTTGAGAAGTTCGATCAGAAGAAAAATCGACCAGCGATCAGCTGTCTTCGTCGAAACGCGCGGCGAAAAGTGCCTCTATTTCAGCGAAGGCTTCCTCGGCCTGGGGGCCTTCCACGTCGACCTGGAGCACGCTACCGCAAGGGGCGGCAAGCATCAGAAGTGACATGATGTTGTTAGCCTGAGCACTTTGTTCTCGATAATGAAGTGTGACTTCAGCGTCATAGGGCTGACAGCATTTGACCAGCTTGGTGGCTGCGCGCGCATGCAGTCCACGTCGATTGGTCAGCGTCAGTTCACGCTGAATCATTCACCGCCTCTCCTACGACGGTGAGAACGCCAAGCTCACGGTGTCGAAGGCGCACGCGATGCTGTTCGGCAAAATGATGAGCGAGTCGCTCACTCAGATAGACCGAGCGATGCTGGCCGCCGGTACAGCCGATGGCTACCGTCAGATAGCTGCGATTGCTGGCGATATAGGCCGGCAGCCAGCGTTCAAGCCAGTCCCGGATATCGTTACCCATGGCAGTCACATCATCGTAACTCTCGAGAAACTTGATGATTTCATTATCGCGCCCATCGTACTGACGCAATTGAGGGTCCCAGTAAGGATTGGGCAAACAGCGGACATCGAACACGGTATCGGCATCCAGGGGTACACCACGCTTGAAGCCGAAGGATTCGAAGGTCAGCGTCAACTGATCACTGGAGTGATGCGCTACCTGAGTAGCGATGCGCCCGCGCAGATCATGGATCGAGAGTTGCGAGGTATCGATCACCAGGTCGGCGAGATCGCGTATACGCGCCAGGGTGTGTTCTTCAGACTCGATGGCCTCGGCCAGGGTCATGTTGCTTTCCCGGGTCAAAGGGTGACTGCGGCGTGTCGCGGAATAGCGCTCGAGCAAGATCTTGTTTTCCGCAGTGAGATAGACCACATGGCAATCGATTTGACGCATGCGAATCTCTTCGAGCAACACCGGAAAGCGCTTGAGTGCCGTCGGCAGGTTGCGCGCATCGATGCTCACCGCGATATTCGAGCGACGCGCCTCATCCTGTTGCAACTCATGAATGAGATGATCGAGCAGCATGGCCGGCAGATTATCGATGGCATAGAAGCCGAGATCCTCAAGCGCCTGAAGCGCGATGGATTTTCCGGACCCCGATCGTCCGCTGATGATCACGAGTTGCATGATAGCGCCCTTATGACTGTGGCTAAGGCCTTGCCTGAAACGAAAACAACGTGGTGCACTACGTCAGGATATCACTCGTTGCTCTCGTTATTCGTCTACTCGAGGTTTTGAATAGCGTGGATCAGCGTCTCGTAGAGTTGGCTCTGGCTTTCACTCTTGCGTAGGCGTGCCCGGGTGTCAGCATCGTTCATCAAGCTGGCGACCTGGGCAAGAAGTGCCAAATGCGTGTCATCCGCCGCCTCGGGAACCAGCAGGATGAAGATCAAATCCACCGGTTCGCCATCGATGGCGTCGAAATTGATGGCTTCCTGAAGCTTGAGAAAACCGGCAATCGGTGTCTTGCAGTGCGGGTCCCGCGCATGCGGAATGGCGACACCGTTGCCGATGCCTGTGCTGCCGAGCTTTTCCCGACCAACCAGACGTCCAAATACTTCCTGGCTATCCAGACTGGGAATGTTCTGAGCAATGAAGGTGCTGAAAAATTCCAGCACCCGTTTCTTGCTGCCCCCGGGCACCGCGAATAGTGCGCGCTCCGGAGGCAGGATGGATTCCAGAGACATGGATCGCAATCAGCGTGCCCCGGCGCCTTGGGCGCGGGCTTGGCTTTTTTCCTTGTGTTTGACAAGTTGACGATCAAGCTTGTCGGTCAATGCATCAATGGCAGCATACATGTCGCCGTTTTCGGCCTCGCCATGCAGATCGGCGCCTGCTACATGGAGTGTACAGGCGGCCTGGTGACGTTCCTTTTCGACCGACAGGGTCACCTGAACGCGCGTGATGTTGTCGTAATGACGCTCCAGACGTGCAAGTTTCTCGTTCACATAATCACGCAATGCATCGGTCAGCTCGACATGATGGCCAGTGATGTTGACTTGCATGGCACGCTCCTATTGCTGCGAATGGTCCAAGGATTGTAACCCTTTTTGCCGTTTAGCAAACCCCTATGGCCCTCTAAGCGGAACACTGCGATAGGTGATTTTTTCAAGCCTTCATGCATGGGGCTGCGAAGGCATCAAGCAAGGCGCTTGCGATCGCTGGAAGAGGGGATGCCCAGTGCCTCGCGATACTTGGCAATGGTGCGCCGGGCTACCTTGATGCCGTCTTCGGCCAGCAGGTCCACCAGTTTGCTGTCGGACAAGGGTTTACGTGGCGATTCTTCGCTGACCATCTTCTTCAGGCGTGCACGGATTGCCGTGCTGGAGTAGGCATCGCCGTCGCTCTCGCCACCGCCAACGTGACTCGAAAAAAAGTACTTGAGTTCGAAGACGCCACGAGGGGTGTGGATGAACTTCTGGGTGGTGACCCGAGAAATGGTCGATTCGTGCATTTCCACGAGTTGAGCGATATTGGCAAGAATCAGCGGCTTCATGGCTTCTTCGCCACGCTCGAGAAAATCGAACTGGTGGCTCATGATTTCGCGGCCTACCTTGAGCAAGGTGTCGTTGCGACTCGACAGACTCTTCATCAGCCAGCGCGCTTCCTGCAGATGCTGCTTCATGAAGGCATTGTCGTCGCTCTTGTCCGCGCGTCGCACGAGCGCGGCATAATCCGGCTGAATGCGAAGACGCGGCAGTGCCTCGGGGTTGAGCTCGATGCGCCAGCCCTGAGGGCTGTGACGAGCGATCAGATCCGGTGTGACGTAGCTATCGCTATGGTGATCGAAGGCTTGGCCGGGACGCGGATCGAGGGTCCGAATCAAGGCGATGACGCTATCCAGTTGAGCATCGTCGAGTCCTAGGCGGCGCTTGAGCATCTTGCGATCGTTGCCGGCGAGGGCCTCTAGAAACTGGCGCACTAGACGCTTGGCCTGGGGCAGAAGCGAAGTTGCCTCATCGCAAGCAGCGAGTTGCAGAAGCAGACATTCGCGCAGATTGCGGGCGCCGACACCGGTCGGTTCGTATTGTTGTATCCGCAGTAGTACCTGCTCCACCTCATTGCTCTTGAGGTCGTCAAGTCCTTGACCGCGCAAGCCGTCCACCAACTCGTCGAGGCTGGCGTCAAGGTAGCCCGCCGGGGTAATCGAGTCGATAAGGCTGTCGGCGATCTGCCGAGAACGCGGTGACATATCGTCCATCGTCACTTGCCAGCGAAGATGATCCTGAAGGCTCAACCCCACGACGTTGCGCTCGATATCGCTCCCATCCGTGCTGCTTGCCTTGCTACTGGGAACGTCCTGATAGGTATCCGACCATTCGCTGTCGGTCACCAGTTCTGTGGGAATATCATCGGACCACTGTTCCTCGATGCTTTCCGCCACGGCTTGTTCACCATAGGCGTCATCGAGTTCCAGCATGGGGTTGGACTCCAGCGCCTGCTGGATTTCCTGACGCAGATCGAGGGTCGATAGCTGCAACAGCTGAATCGCTTGTTGCAGCTGAGGCGTCATGGTCAGTTGAGTGCCGACCCTCAGTTGCAGCGTTGGCTTCATTACCATAATGAACCTGAGTCGCCGTCATGATTTGAGATTACGTTAGCGCCGTGCGGAGTAGCATGCAAGCTCAAAAAGCAATAATCATGCCATTAGTAAGTTAATGCTTTTTTGCTTGAGGGCTGGCTTGATCTGGAGGCTGCGCAAAAGGGTGAAACCGACGTCTTGTCGAGGTGGCGCTAGAGGCGAAATTCGTTGCCCAGGTAGACCTCGCGTACTTTTTGACTGGAAAGAATGGCCTCCGCATTACCCTCGGCGATGATCTTGCCGTCGCCGACGATATAGGCGTTGTCGCAGATATCCAGCGTCTCTCGCACGTTGTGATCGGTGATCAGGATGCCGATGCCACGTTCGCGCAGTTGGCGAATGATACTCTTGATTTCGCCTACCGAGATGGGATCGACGCCAGCAAAGGGCTCGTCAAGCAGAATGAAAGCAGGCTCGGTCGCCAGGGAGCGGGCGATCTCGACTCGGCGCCGCTCGCCGCCGGAGAGGCTCATGCCCATGTTGTCGCGGATGTGGTCGATATGAAATTCTTCGAGCAGATGCTCGAGTTGGGCATGGCGCTGCTGCTTGTCGAGGTCCTTGCGTGTTTCGAGGATTGCCAGGATGTTGTCCGCTACCGACAACTTACGAAATACCGAGGCTTCCTGAGGCAAGTAGCCGATCCCGGCCCGAGCGCGATGGTGCATCGGCGCCGAGGTCAAATCCTGATCGTCGATGCCGACCTCGCCGGCATCGGCCTTGACCAGGCCGACGATCATGTAGAACGACGTCGTCTTGCCTGCACCGTTGGGGCCCAGCAAGCCGACGATGCTGCCTTGGGCAATGGACAGGCTGATATCCTGTACCACCCGGCGTTGCTTGTAGCTCTTGGCCAGATGGCGGGCGAAAAGCGTCTTCATTCAGGGGCTTCCTGCTCGTTGCTTCTTACTCGGTGGTTTGAGGCGTCAGCGTCATGCGCACGCGTTCCTTGGCGCCACTTTCCGACTGCGAACGGGCCTGGACCTGCCGACGATCGAGAAAGTACTCCACATAGGCGCCATTAAAGGTGTCACCGCCTTGATGAAGCTCCGCCTGACGCATCAGCTCCACGCGCCGTTCAGCGGCATGATAGATGATGGTTTCGCCCCAGCCCTTGACGATCGGATCCTGAGGGGCGGGTTTTTGTTCGAGATAGGCACGACCGGCCTCGTTAGAGGCGGTAACGCGGGAAACTTCACCTTGGGCGTTGCGTTCGATTTCGACCCGATCGGCGGTGAGTTTCATGCTGCCTTGCTGCATATCGACATCGCCGGTGTAAACCGCCGTGCCGGCCTTGTCATCGACATCGAGTCGATCCGCGGCAATCTCGATGGGCGCACTCGCATCGCTGTCGAGGGCGTGAGCCGTCGCTGCGATCGAGCCATAAAGCATCAGACCGGCCATGATGGATAAGGTCCGGGACAAATGTTGAGATAGGGTCTGTCGCCTCATGATCCTTGCTCCTCGCTGATGGGCGGATGCACACCGCGTACATTGTCTGTCAGGCGCATGCGGGCCGTGTCGATCCAGGCATCGAAGCGCTCGCCGCGTACACGTTGCTGATATTGGCTGAGGCGAGCCTCACTCTCACTCCAGGCGTGACGCTCCTGATTATCGTAGACCAGGGTATCAGTCTCGAGCCGCCAGCCTTCCTCGGGGGCTTCGAGCCAGGCATTGCCTGTCAAGGTGAGAGGGTTGCCGTTTGGCCCAAGCCTACCGCTATCGCCGCCAGCGAACCAAGTGCGGCCCTCATCGTCGTACAGACGTATATCGGGCGTCTTCGTGCGAATGACATCATCGGCGGGCGTATGCACCAGGCGTGGCGTCTCGAGACGTTGGTAGGGGGCGCCCCGGGCATCGAAGCGTGTCATTCGGGCACCTTCAAGATAAAAGTCGGGCTCGCCGGCGGCATCGCTGGGTACCGGCCCGGGCAGGGATACATCACGTTGTTCGATGACTGTCAGCAGTCCACCCAAGGCCAGCACGAGCAGTGCCAGCCAGAATTTTGCGGGGATATTGGGTAGGCGCAACGCCATGCTCAGCCTTTCCCATGCGAGTAGGTATCGAGCACTGCCGGCCAGTGGCCTTGCCATGCCAGGAGATTGTCACAGATTTCACGCACGGCACCATGCCCTCCCGCGTGCTCGGTGACCCAGTCAGCGCATTCACGAATATAAAGTGGTGCATTGGGTACGCTGATGCCCAGTCCTGCGCGCTTGATCGCTGAAAGATCCGGCAGGTCATCGCCGCAATAAGCGGTTTGACGCAGGTCCATGTTCAGCTCCGACAGCAATGATTGCAATGCCTCGAGCTTGTCGTCACGCCCCTGCATGACGTGTTCGATTCCGAGTGCTTCGGCACGTTGGTCGACCATTGGAGACCTGCGCCCGGTGATGATGGCAACGTCGATGCCCGCCTGGCGCAACAATTTTATGCCGAGTCCATCCTGGGTGCTGAACGATTTGGTTTCCTGGCCGTCGGCCTGGAAATAAAGACGGCCGTCGGTCATGACGCCATCCACATCGAGGGCGAGCAGACGAATATGACGCACGCGCTCGATCAGTACGGGGAGGTCGAGACGAGACTCGAATGCCATGCAGGGCTCCTTCAGATGACGCCGCTGGCGAGTAGGTCGTGCATGTGCAGGGCCCCCACGGGACGCTCCTGCTCATCGACCACGGCCAGCGCGGTGATACGATTGTCTTCCATGATCTTGACCGCTTCCGCGGCCAGCATGCCGGGGGGGATGCGCTTGCCGCCGCGGGTCATGACATCGTCGACGCGAAGTGCGCGTAGATCGCTATGCTGATCGAGGGTGCGACGCAGGTCACCATCGGTATAGACGCCGATCAGGTGATCCTGTTCATCCACGACGCAAGTAAATCCCAATCCCTTGTGAGTGATCTCAAGCAAGGCGTCCCGCAGCGGGCTGCCGAGTCTTACCCTGGGGACGCGTTCGTCGACATGCATCAGGTCCTCGACCTTGAGCAACAAACGCCGCCCCAGATTACCGCCGGGGTGGGACAAGGCAAACTCTTCGGCGGTAAAGCCCCGGGCCTCGAGTAGCGCAACCGCCAGCGCATCTCCCATTGCCAGGGCCGCGGTAGTGGAAGAGGTGGGGGCCAGCCCCAGGGGGCAGGCCTCGCGCTCGACCCCGGCATCGAGATGCGCCTGGGCATGGCAGGCAAGCGTCGACTCGGGGCGTCCGGTGATACTGATCAAGGGAGCGCCCATGCGTTTGAGTAGTGGTAGTAGCGCGGTGATCTCGGCGGTTTCCCCGGAATTGGACAACGCCAGCACGACATCCTTGGAGGTGACCATGCCCAGGTCGCCATGGCTAGCCTCGCCCGGGTGCACGAAAAAGGCCGGTGTACCGGTACTGGCCAGAGTGGCGGCGATCTTGCGTCCAATGTGTCCCGACTTGCCCATTCCGGTGACGACGATACGGCCCTGACAGGCCAGCATCAGTCGGCAAGCCTGATCGAAGTCCTCGGAGAGTTTGGCGTCCAGGGCGGCGATCGCCTGCAGCTCCAGGTCGAGGGTGCGGCGTGCGCTGGCTCGAAAGGCGAAGTTGTCATGGTTGTGCATGGTAAATAAAGTGCCCCGTTGTCAATCGGACCCGAATGGGCGCCATTAGACGCATTGCTCCGATGGCTTGCAAGTTTGTCCTCCCAATCGCGTGCGGGTAGTGTACAGATGAGTTAATATACGATGTTCGATAATTTCCCTGGTAGAGCTTTATGAGCAATGACCCGCTGTTCGTCGAGGTCGAGGGTGTCCATTTTTCTCGCGGTGACAAGGAGATATTTCGCGGGGTCGATCTGCGCATACCCCGTGGCAAGATTACTGCGATCATGGGGCCCAGCGGTTCGGGCAAGTCCACCCTGCTCAAGTTGCTCGGGGGCCAGTTGTATCCGGACGCCGGTCGTGTGGAAATCGACGGTCAAGACGTTCATCGTCTGCCGCGGCGCGAACTTTTTCGCTTGCGCCGACGCATGGGCATGCTGTTTCAAAGCGGCGCGCTGTTTTCTGATCTCAGTGTCTTCGAGAATGTTGCCTTTCCCTTGCGGGTTCATACCGATCTGCCCGAAGCAATGATTCGCGATGTCGTGCTGATGAAGCTCGAAGCGGTCGGCTTGCGAGGTGCACGCTCTTTGATGCCCGCAGAACTCTCCGGTGGCATGCTGCGCCGGGTCGCGCTGGCGCGGGCGATTGCACTGGACCCGGAATTGGTCCTCTATGACGAACCCTTCGTCGGTCAGGACCCCATCTCGATGGGGGTGCTGGTGGAACTGATCAAGAGGGTCAACCAGGCACTAGGTCTGACGGCCGTGGTGGTGTCACATGATATCAAGGAAACCTTGTCCATCGCGGATTATGTGTATGTGATCTCCGATGGTCGAGTGATGGCCCATGGCACGCCGGCCAATTTGAATGTGGATCGCGATCCGCGCGTCAGTCAGTTCATGCATGGCGAGCCGGATGGCCCGGTGCCATTTCACTATCCGGCGCCGGACTATTACAGCGACATCCTGAACGACGACACGATGGACAAAAGGGCTGGGCGATGATCAAGCAACGAATCACGACCCTGGGAAGCGCTACCCTGAACATGGTCGAGGCGCTGGGTCGCGCCGCGATATTCCTGTTTCAAGCGAGCGTGGCGTTGCCGACCCGGGAGGGAATGCATCTATGGCTTCGGCAGATGCACTTCATCGGTGTGATGTCGCTTGCGATCGTGCTGGTGTCGGGGCTGTTCATCGGGATGGTGCTGGGGCTTCAAGGCTATACCATCCTGGTCGATTTCGGTGCCGAGGATGCGTTGGGGCAGATGGTTGCCTTGTCACTGCTGCGCGAACTGGCGCCGGTGGTCGCGGCACTGCTGTTTGCCGGTCGGGCCGGCTCGGCCCTGACCGCCGAGATAGGCTTGATGAAGGCCACCGAGCAACTGACCAGTATGGAGATGATCGGCGTCGATCCCCTGCGCCGGGTGGTGGCGCCACGCCTCTGGGCCGGCTTCGTCTCCTTACCGTTACTGACGATAGGCTTCAGCGTCGTGGGTATCTGGGGCGGCTATCTGGTCGGTGTGGAATGGCTAGGCGTGTTCGAAGGTTCCTACTGGAGCAACATGCAAGCCAGCGTCGGCTTTATCGACGACATTGGTAACGGAATAATCAAGAGTCTGGTGTTTGCATTGGTGGTCACCTGGATAGCCGTATTCCAGGGTTATGATCTTATGCCGACGTCGGAAGGCATTTCTCGGGCCACAACACGCACCGTGGTCTATTCTTCGCTGGCCGTTCTGGGCCTGGATTTCGTGCTGACCACGCTGATGTTTGGAGAACTCTGATGAAGCGTAGCAAGACAATGGAGTTGGGCGTTGGCCTGTTCGTGCTGGCCGGCATTCTGGGATTGGTGTTTCTTGGATTGAGTGTCAGTGGGGTGGGCAACAATCTGTCCAGTGATAGCTTCAGCCTCAAGGCTGATTTCGCCAATGTGGGCGGCTTGAAGAAGGGGTCTCGGGTCACCATGTCCGGTGTCCAGATTGGTCGGGTCACCTCGGTGGATCTTGACAAGGAGTGGTTCGATGCACGGGTCACCATGCAGTTGAACGGCGACTTGGAGGGTCAGCTATCCGAGGATACCACCGCTGCGATCCTGACCTCGGGATTGCTTGGCGAACAATATGTCGGTCTGACCGTGGGGGGGGCACCTGAAACGCTCAAGGATGGCGATACCATTCACGACACCCAGAAGGCATTGGTACTGGAAGAACTCATCCAGCAATTCGTGTCAAACATGGTCAACAACTGATAGAAATCACTAGAAGCTCCATGGAGAAGCTATGAACAAGTTCACCTCGTTTTTCAAGCATCTTGCCCTGTCGCTGTTGGCCCTTATTCTGGTGGCCAATCAAGCTCAGGCGCAATCGTCGCCGGTACAGACCATTCGCGACAGCACGGACGCGCTCATGAGCAAGATCGAAGGGCGCCGGGATTATTTCCAGCAGCATCCCGACGAGTTGGAGGCCCTGGTCGACGACAGCCTTGAGGATATCGCCGACTTTCGTTACATCGGCGCCAGTGTGATGGGGCGTTACTTTCGCAATGCGACACCCGAGCAGCGTTCACGCTTTGCGGACACGTTCCGTCAGACCCTGATCGATACCTATGCCAAGGGGCTGGTGACCTTCGATTATCGCGACATACGCGTGCTCGATAGCCAAGGGGTAAGCTCCGGCGACCAGGCGAGTGTCGACATGGAGGTCGTAGGCAACAATGGCGAGGTCTATCCGGTCAGTTACAGCCTGCGTCAGAACGACGAGCAGTGGAAGGTGGTCAACGTCATCGTCAATGGCATCAATCTCGGACTGACTTTCCGCAACCAATTCGATCAGGCCATGCGCGACAACAACCGGGATTATGATGCAGTCATCAACGGCTGGTCGCCAGAAGTGGGCACCGATGAACTGGAACAAGGGGGCAACGCGTGACGCTATTGCTCGATAGCGATGCGCGGCTCGAGGTGACGAATGCGGTATTGACCGCCAGTGGCGAGGCCAATTTCGATGTCGCCACGGCCCTGGCGGCCAGCGGCTGTGAGTGGTTGAATCAGCAAGCCGAAGGCAGTGCCGTGGCATTCGATCTCCGACAGGTCGATCAGGCCAGCAGCGCCGTTCTCAGCGTCATGCTGGAATGGTTGCGCTGTGCCCGAGACAAAGCGTTAGTGGTGGAGTCGGTACGCTTGTCTCCCCCCTTGTCACGAGTGACGGCCATGGCGGGGCTCGATCATCTGCTGCCTCATGAAGCCGTGGAGAACGTCGACTGACGCATACATCATCGCCATCGATGGCACTTTTCATTACCATGGTGGCTCTTTCGAGAACCCTATCATTAAGCGCTATATCAGCTACAGGAGCCACCCCGACCCATGCAACCCAGTGACGTCAAGGCCTTGCTCGAATCTCGTATCGATGGTTGTGATTTTCATATCCAGGGCGAAGGCTGTAATTTTCAGGTCGTCGCCGTTGGAGATGTCTTCGAGAATCTGTCACCGGTCAAGCGTCAACAGTTGATCTATGGTGCCTTGTCCGAGGAAATCGCCAGCGGCGCATTGCACGCCATCAGTATCAAGACGTATACCCCTGCGCAGTGGCATCAGGCGCCCGAAAACACCCAGGCCTGAAGCGAACGATACCCATGGACAAGCTGATCATCACCGGCGGTGGCCCCCTCGAAGGCGAGGTGTGGGCCAGTGGCGCCAAGAATTCCGCATTGCCGATCCTGGCGGCCACGCTGCTTTCCGATGAGCCCGTGGTCATCGGTAATCTGCCGCATTTACAAGACATCACCACCACCCTGGAATTGCTTGCACGCATGGGTGTCGAGCCGGTCATGGGAGACAAGATGTCCATCCAGCTCGATGGCTCCCAGGTGCGTGATTGTCATGCGCCCTATGAACTGGTCAAGAAGATGCGGGCTTCTATTCTCGTGCTCGGGCCCTTGCTGGCGCATTTCGGGACCGCGGATGTGTCGCTGCCGGGGGGCTGTGCCATCGGCTCGCGACCGGTCGATCTGCATATTCACGGTCTCGAGGCGATGGGCGCCAAGATCGCCGTCGAAGGCGGTTATATTCGGGCCCGGGTCGATGGTCGCCTGAAGGGGGCGACCATCTTCTTCGATACCGTGACCGTCACCGGCACCGAGAATCTGTTGATGGCGGCGACGCTGGCGGACGGTACCAGCGTGTTGGAAAATGCGGCGCGAGAACCGGAAATCGTCGATCTGGCCGAGTGCCTGATCGCCATGGGGGCGAAGATCACGGGCCATGGCAGCGATACCATCGTCATCGAAGGGGTCAAGCGACTGCATGGCTGCCATCATGATGTCATGCCGGATCGCATCGAGACCGGTACCTTTCTGGTCGCCGCCGCCGCTACCGGGGGGCGCGTGCGCGTACGGCGTACTCGTGCGGACATACTCGAGGCGGTACTGGCCAAGCTAGAAGAAGCAGGCGCCGAGATCACTGCCGGCGAAGGCTGGATCGAGCTGGATATGCGGGGTAGGCGACCCAAGGCCGTCAATATACGCACCGCGCCTTATCCCGCCTTTCCCACCGACATGCAGGCTCAGTTCGTTGCGCTCAATGCGGTAGCGAAAGGGACTGGCCGCGTCGTCGAGACGATCTTCGAGAATCGATTCATGCATGTCCAGGAGCTCAACCGCATGGGGGCGGACATCGCTCTGGAAGGCAATACTGCCGTCGTCAGTGGCGTCGAACGACTGTCCGGCGCGCCGGTCATGGCTACCGATCTGCGGGCTTCGGCGAGCCTGGTCGTGGCAGGTATATTGGCGGAGGGTGAGACGATGGTCGATCGCATTTACCACATCGATCGTGGTTATGAGTGTATCGAAGAGAAATTGCAATTATTGGGGGCGAAGATTCGCCGCGTACCCGGCTAGTCTCCCTGTGAGAGTGATCCATGAGCAAGCAGCTGATACTGGCCCTCTCCAAGGGGCGTATATTGCAGGAAACTCTGCCCTTGCTGGCCCAGGCGGGCGTCGAGCCCGCCGAAGATCTGGGCAGCAGCCGCAAGTTGATCTTCGATACCAACCTGGCCCAGGTCAAACTGGTGGTCATTCGCGCTGTGGACGTGCCCACCTATGTGCAGATGGGGGCCGCCGATCTCGGTATCGCCGGTAAGGACGTGCTGCTCGAACACGGTGCCGCGGGCTTTTATGAACCGCTGGATCTGGAGATCGCTCGCTGTCGTCTGATGACGGCCGGACCTGTCGGCGCCCGGCCGACCCACGCCCGGCGCAGGGTGGCGACCAAGTTCGTCAATGTGGCGCGGCGTTATTATGCCGAACAGGGCATTCAGGCGGAGGTGGTCAAGCTCTACGGTGCCATGGAGCTTGCCCCGTTGATGAACCTTGCCGATGAGATCGTCGACATCGTCGATACCGGCAACACCCTGCGTGCCAACGGCATGGAGCCAAGGGAGATGATCGATGAGATCAGCACGCGACTGGTGGTCAACAAGGCAGCGATGACCATGAAGCATCAGCAATTGAAGCCTCTGATCGAGCGCCTGGAGCAAGCCGTCGTTGCGCGCCGCGTTGCTTGAATACCGAATTCGAACCCACCGAAATTCTCGAATAACCTGTCAATCGAGCCACATTGCGAGGTGACCCATGGCCGACAAGGCGAGTGTCGATGTCGCGCTGACCCATTTGTCCACAGCCGATGCCAATTTCGAGGCATCGCTGAATCGGCTGTTGGCCTGGGAAGGCGTCTCCGGAGCCGAGGTACAGCGTCGGGTGGACGATATCATCAACGCTGTGCGCACCCGGGGGGATGAGGCCCTGATCGAGACGACGAATCGTTTCGATCGCCTCGCGGTCACGCACATGGGCGAACTGACCCTGAGCAAGGAGCGTCTGCGCCAGGCGTTCGACGGGCTGCCTCAGGAGCAGCGCGACGCCTTGGCCCATGCCGCCGAGCGCATCCGTACTTATCATGAGTATCAGAAGCCTCAATCCTGGCACTATACCGAGTCTGACGGCACCGTGTTGGGGCAGCAGATCATCCCCCTCGATCGTGCCGGTATCTATGTGCCCGGAGGCAAGGCGGCCTATCCGTCCTCGGTATTGATGAACGCGATCCCGGCGCAGGTCGCCGGTGTGCGCGAAATCGTCATGGTGGTGCCGACCCCGGATGGGATGCTCAATGAACTGGTGCTTGCCGCTGCGCACCTGGCCGGCGTCGATCAGGTATTTACCGTCGGTGGCGCCCAGGCGGTAGCTGCGCTGGCCTATGGTACGCAAACGGTGCCCCGGGTCGATAAGATCGTGGGTCCGGGCAATATCTATGTGGCGACCGCCAAGCGTGCGGTGTTTGGGCAGGTGGGTATCGACATGATCGCCGGGCCCTCGGAGATCCTGGTCATCACCGATGGCGGCACCGAGCCGGATTGGCTGGCCATGGACCTGTTTTCCCAGGCAGAGCACGATGAGGACGCCCAGGCGATTCTGGTGGGGTGGGAGCAGGCCCATATCGACGCGGTCGAGGAGGCGATCAACCGCTTGCTGCCCGGCATGGAGCGTGAAGCGATCATTCGCCAGTCGCTGGCTTCACGAGGTGCCTTGATCCTGTGCCAGGATCGTGCAGAAGCGGTTGAACTGATCAACCGCATCGCGCCAGAGCATCTTGAATTATCGGTGGCCGAGCCCGAGAGGTGGCTTGTAGACATTCGGCACGCGGGAGCCATCTTCCTGGGGCGCCATACCGCCGAGGCGCTTGGCGATTATTGTGCCGGTCCCAATCATGTGCTGCCGACCTCGGGTACCGCGCGCTTCTCATCGCCGCTGGGGGTCTACGACTTCCAGAAGCGCTCGTCCATAATCCAATGTTCGGCACAAGGGGCCTCTACCCTGGGGCGCACCGCATCGGTATTGGCTCGAGGCGAGTCGTTGACGGCCCATGCCCGCTCAGCGGAGAACCGCATCATCTCGTGAGCCGCTCTGGCCAAGGTGGCTTGAGCGGCTGAATCAGCGTTCACTGGGGGTAGGGCGTTCGCCGACCTCGATCTCGACTTTCTGTATCTCGCCGTTGCGCATCAGGGTGGCGGGTACGGTGGTGTTGGGTTCGACATCGGCGATGTCCGCCATGGCAACCCGTGGGTCGAGGATCGGCTTGCCATTGATGGAAAGCAGTATGTCACCTTGCTGCAAGCCGGCGCGTTGCGCAGGGCTTGCCGGCACCACATTGGCCACCACCACGCCCTGGGCGGCATTCAAGCCGAACGAGGCGGCCAGGTCCGAGGTGATCTCCTGGACTTCCAAGCCTAGCCAGCCGCGAATCACACGTCCCTTACGCACCAGCTCGTCGAGAATCTCGCGGGCCACATTGGTCGGAATGGCGAAGCCAATGCCTTGAGAACCGCCGGAGCGCGAGAAGATGGCGGTATTGATCCCGACCAAGGATCCTTCGGCATTGATCAAGGCGCCCCCGGAATTACCCGGATTGATGGCCGCGTCGGTCTGAATGAAGTCCTCATAGGCCGATAGCCCCAACTGATTGCGGCCGGTGGCGCTGATGATCCCCATGGTCACGGTCTGGCCGACCCCGAAAGGGTTGCCGATCGCCAGGCTGACATCACCTACTGCGGCACTTTCCGAATCCACCAGGCTGATGACCGGTAGATCGTCAAGATCGATCTTGAGCACGGCCAGGTCGCTTTCCGGATCGGTGCCGATCACCTTGGCCAGTGTCTCGCGGCCATCGCGCAGCGCTACCTGAATCTGGTCGGCACCACGAATCACATGATGATTGGTCAGCACATAGCCCTCATCACTGACAATGACGCCCGATCCCAGGCTGGATAGCATACGCTGACGGCTAGGCATCTCTTCGCCGAAGAACTGGCGAAAGAACGGGTCCGACATCAAAGGGTGCTGTTCACGTTCGACGACACGGGAGGAGTAGATGTTGACCACCGCCGGCGCCGCCTTCTCGACGGCACTGGCATAGCTCGCGGGGCCGGTGCGCCGTGACAAAGGCGCGGCCTCGAGCAGTTCTGGTGCGGGGCGTGAGATAGGTGCCAGCTTCAATGTCGGTGCGATCGCATCACCTTCACCACTTGCCTGGGAGGGCAATGACAAGGGAGGCGTCTCGGGTATTGGCAGGGCCGGTTCAGGGGAGGATGACCGATCAAGCAAGCGGGGAAACTGGTTGAGTAGTACCAGGGCCAGGAGTACACCGCTGATCACGGGCCAGATGAGTGGCTTGATAAAGCGACGCATGCAAGGTCCTTGATTGAAAAAAGAGTCGGCGGCTCGTCGGCTCGAAGCGAGAGGGAGCGCCCGTTACAATGGTCGAAAGTGTATCACTACAGGGCGTTGACTGCCCGGAGGAAACCGATGATAGCGCGTGATCGACTGGTGAATGTGTGCGACGAGTTATTGTGCCCGGAGGGCTTCAAGGATTATACCGTCAATGGGTTACAGGTGGCCGGGCGCGAGCGGATCGGTAGGGTCATGAGCGGTGTCACTGCCTGTCAGGCCTTGCTGGACGAGGCTGTACGCTGGGAAGCCGATCTCGTGCTCGTTCATCACGGCTACTTCTGGAAGAATGAGCCGGTCACCATCACGGGTATGAAGCGCCGTCGTCTGGCTACATTGCTTGGTAGCGACATCAATCTGCTGGCGTATCATTTACCCCTGGACGCTCATCAGGAAGTGGGCAATAACGCTCAGTTGGCGGCGAAACTGGGATTTCAGGTGCTAGGCTGCGCCGATGGGGAGCTAGGCACGGGGCTGGTGTGGCTGGGTACACCGGGAGAAGCGATGGCTCGAGGAGTCGCCATTGATAGCCGTGCTCTGGGTCGGCATTTGTCCCGGCAACTGGGTCGCGAGCCAATGGTAGTGGTGGGTCATGAGCGCAGGATCGAGCGGGTCGCCTGGTGCACCGGCGGGGCGCAGGAAATGATTGGTTTGGCTTACGATGCCGGTGCCGACGCTTTCATTTCCGGTGAAATCTCCGAACGCACCACGCATCTGGCGAGGGAGATGGGCATCAGTTATTACGCCGCTGGCCACCACGCCACCGAGCGCTACGGCGTTCAGGCTTTGGGTGAATGGCTGGCCAGCCACCACGGCATCGAGCATCGCTTCGTGGATATCGATAATCCGGCATGACGTCTTGCCGGGATGGGTGTCTCACCCCGGCGATCATCAGTTTCGCGGCGATTAGTAACGAGCAGGTGGCGCGGGTTGCTGTTCGGCTTCGTTGGACTGATGCAAACCGAAATCTTCAGATAGCGTGCCCCGATTGCCATCGGCATAGTCGCGCGGGGTTTCCAGCGTCTCAGCGGTATCTTCTTGGGCCGATTCATCCGAAGCAGCGTCACCCTGATCGGTCAATTGCCGCTTGAGTCGGGGATCGTCGCTCAGACGCTCGGCACCCTGGACCACTTGCTGCTCGAGCTCTTGGCTCTGGCGCTGAATTCCCTTGACCAGTTGAGTGACACTGATGAAATGATCGTTGAGAGTGTCTCTCACCTGGCTGAGTTCCAGCTCGGTCTCGGCCAAGCGTTGGCGCACCTTTTGATTGCGCGCCACATTGGCGTTGAGCAGATGATAGCCTATGGCGCCAATGCCGATGCCTGCCAGCAAGCTGGCAATGGCCAGGATCCAATTGATGTTACCTTCGTACACGTCCTTCCCCTTTAGTAAACACTGAATAAATGTCTGCGCGTCTCGATCACTGCGTTACGCGGTGATAGGGCGCCAACCCGGTCGGAATCCTCACATATACCCCATATGTTGCGGTTCCTGTGCTCGGGGCGCCTTGTGCTTGAAACGCTCGTCGATTTCTTCAGCGCTTCCTTTATTTTCTGTTTTACGCCAACTCAAGAACCGTCGGCCCAGGCGCCAGCGTATTATACGGGGTAAGACGCAAGGAGGGTCAATGCGTCCGGGACAACGCTTCTCCTGCTTACACAGGCCTCTTCGGGCAGCGTATAATTCTGCTTCCACTCAATTCCAGGATTAAAGCAGGGTTCATGCGCGCGACAATGACCTCTTCCGAGGCGGCATCTTCTCGTCCTCCCATGGCACGCTATCGTGATGATCTCGAACGTGATGGCTTCGAATACGACCCTGCCCAGGAAAAAGCCGTCCAGCACCTGCAGCGTCTATACGATGAGTTGCTGGCGACACCGCGCCAGACCCTGGTGGCAAGCACCGCTGACAAGGGGGTGAAGTCACGGGTCAAGGGTTTCTTGGGCAGGCGTCGTTCATCACCGGCAACGCCAGCGTTGCCCGAGGTCAAGGGGTTGTATTTCTGGGGTGGCGTAGGCCGGGGCAAGACCTACCTGGTCGATACCTTCTACGATGCCTTGCCTTTCCCGGACAAGATGCGAACGCACTTTCACCGTTTCATGCAGCGGGTGCATAACGAACTCGGCCACTACAAAGGGCAAAAGAACCCTCTCGATCTGATTGCCGGCAAGTTCGCCCGAGAGGCGCGGGTGATCTGTTTCGATGAGTTCTTCGTCAAGGACATTACCGATGCCATGATCCTGGCTAATCTGCTCGAGGCGCTGTTCGCCAATGGCGTCGTGCTGGTGACGACGTCCAACATCGTGCCGGACGATCTTTATCGGGACGGCTTGCAGCGTTCGCGCTTCTTGCCGGCGATCGAACTTCTCAAACGGCATTGCAACGTGGTCAATGTGGATTCGGGTATCGATTACCGCCTGCGGGCGCTCGAACGTGTCGAGCTGTTCCATGTGCCTTTGAGTGCCGAAGCCACCCGTCTGCTTGAGCAGAGTTTCCGTGCCATCGCCGGTGCAGAAGGAGAGAGAGAAACGGCGATCGAAATCAATCATCGCCTGTTGACTGCTCGTCGCGAACATGAGGACGTCGTCTGGTTCGACTTTGCCATGTTGTGCGATGGCCCGCGCAGCCAGAACGACTACATCGAACTCGCGCGCGACTTTCATACCGTGCTGGTCTCGGATGTGCCACGCATGGGGCCCTCAAGCGAAGACCAGGCCAGGCGTTTCATCAGCATGGTCGATGAGTTTTACGATCGTGGCGTCAAGCTGCTGATGTCCGCTGCAGCACCCATCGAACAGTTGTACCACGGTGACAAATTAGCCTTTGAATTCGAGCGTACTCTATCCAGGCTTCAGGAGATGCAGTCGCGGGAGTATTTGGCGCTCCCGCACCAGCCTTGATCCAGGTCCAAAGCGTCAATACTTCTTAACCTCGGCGCTGACGTCATGTATAATGCGCCCTCGCTCGACAGTTGCCATTTTCAAGACGGTGGCAACCAAGAAAAATAGGGATGGTCCGTTGTCGCAAGGCACGAGACCCAATGAATCAATTGGTGATTGAATCCATGAAGACGTTCACTGCTAAGCCGCAGTCCGTCCAGCGTGACTGGTACGTCGTCGATGCTGCGGACAAGACGCTCGGTCGTCTGGCTACCGAAATCGCTCGCCGCCTGCGCGGCAAGCACAAGCCGGAATACACTCCCCACGTCGATACCGGCGATTACATTGTCGTGATCAATGCCGAAAAGGTTCGTGTGACCGGCAACAAGGCCCAGGCCAAGACCTATTATCGTCATACTGGTTATCCGGGCGGCCTGCGCTCGATGTCCTTCGAGAAGATGATCGGGCATGCGCCGGAGCGCGTCATCGAGTTTGCCGTCAAGGGCATGCTGCCTAAGGGGCCGCTGGGCCGCGCCATGTATACCAAGCTCAAGGTCTACGCAGGCACTCAGCATCCTCATGCCGCTCAGCAGCCTCAAGAACTGAACCTTTAAGGGATATTACGCCATGTCACAGCAGTACTACGGTACCGGGCGCCGCAAAACTTCCACGGCCCGTGTGTTCCTCAAGCCGGGCACCGGCAAGATCACCGTCAACAATCGCGAAGTGGCCGACTACTTTGGTCGTGTCACCGCTCAAATGGTGGTACGTCAGCCGATGGAACTGACCCAGACCGGGGAGCAGTTCGATGCCTACATTACCGTGTGTGGTGGTGGTGGTTCAGCGCAGGCCGGCGCCATTCGTCACGGTATCACTCGCGCGCTGATCAATTACAACGAGGAGTTCCGCAAGCCTCTGCGTGAAGCCGGGTATGTAACCCGGGATGCACGTGAGGTCGAACGTAAGAAGGTCGGGCTGCGTAAAGCGCGCCGGCGTCCTCAGTTCTCCAAGCGCTAACGGCGTTTACACAGGTGCGACAAAAACGCTCAACCGCAAAAGGTTGAGCGTTTTTTTATGCCTTTCATTGATTTAGCGCAAGCGACGGTGTCAGGTTGAGCAGTGCTAGCTTGTGTTGAAGAGAGCCTTTTCTTAACATGGCGGCATTTCATACTAATACGCCGCGAGGTTTCTTTTTTCGTGGTGAGTGGCAGGTGTGTTGATGGGAGAAACCATAAGATGGCAGATAGCGGCGTAAACAAGGGGAGACGCCGTTTCCTCGTCGGCGCGACCGCAGTGGTGGGAGCGGTCGGTGCAGTCGGGGTAGCGGTTCCCTTTTTGGCGTCTTGGCAGCCCAGTGCCAAGGCAAGAGCGGCAGGTGCCCCGGTCGAGGCCGATGTGTCCAAGCTGGAACCCGGCCAGCAGATGACCGTCGAGTGGCGCGGCAAACCGGTGTGGTTGGCACGCCGCGATGACGCCGCTATCGAACGCATCAAGGAAATCAATCCTTCGCAGCTCCGCGATCCCGAGTCCCAGGCACCGCAGCAACCCGATTACGTGGATCCGGTACTGCGTTCGATCAAACCTGAATACATCGTGCTGATCGGTATTTGTACGCATCTTGGCTGCGTGCCCTCCTATCGTCCCGAGCCTGGGGCCGCGGATCTCGGCGGCGACTGGCCTGGTGGTTACTTCTGTCCGTGCCATGGCTCGCGTTTCGATCTGGCTGGGCGGGTGTTCACCGGTGTGCCGGCGCCCTTGAATCTTCTGGTGCCGCCCTATCGTTTTGAGACCGACACGACCATCGTGGTCGGTGAAGATCAGGAGGCGAGCTGATGGCTAATCCGAACAAGGCCAAGGCCGATAGCGGTTTCATGCGCTGGGTGGATGATCGTTTTCCGGCCACTCAGATGTGGAAAGAGCATCTCGCCGAGTATTATGCGCCCAAGAACTTCAATTTCTGGTATTTCTTCGGTTCCCTAGCGATGCTGGTGCTGGTCAATCAGATCCTCACCGGTGTGTGGCTGACCATGAGCTACAACCCGACTGCCGAGGGGGCTTTTGCCTCCATTGAGTACATCATGCGTGATGTGGAATACGGCTGGCTCATACGCTATTTGCACTCCACTGGGGCCACGGCCTTCTTCGTGGTGGTCTATCTGCACATGTTCCGCGGCATGATGTATGGCTCCTACAAGGCACCTCGGGAATTGATATGGGTGTTCGGCATGTGCATCTACCTTGCACTGATGGCCGAAGCCTTCATGGGCTATCTGCTGCCCTGGGGTCAGATGTCCTATTGGGGCGCCCAGGTGATCATCTCGCTGTTCTCGGCGATCCCGGTGATCGGTGACGATCTGACTCAGTGGATTCGCGGCGACTACCTGATTTCCGGTATTACGCTGAACCGCTTCTTTGCCCTGCATGTGGTGGCATTGCCGATCGTCATCTTGGGACTGGTGGTCCTTCACATCATTGCCTTGCACGAGGTAGGGTCCAATAACCCCGACGGTATCGAGATCAAGGACAAGAAGGATGAGACCGGCAAGCCCCTCGATGGCATCCCGTTCCATCCTTATTACACCGTCAAGGATATCGTTGGCGTTGCCGTTTTCCTGTTCGTGTTCGCTGCGGTGATCTTCTACTTCCCGGAAGGGGGTGGATATTTGCTGGAGAAACCCAATTTCCAGCCTTCTGATCCGCTCGTGACACCCGCGCATATCGCGCCGGTCTGGTACTTCACGCCGTTCTACGCCATTTTGCGCGCCATCACCTTCTCGCTGTTCGGCCTCGACTCGAAGTTCTGGGGGGTGATCATGATGGGCGCGTCCATTGCCATTCTGTTCGTGCTGCCCTGGCTCGATCGCAGCCCGGTTCGTTCGATGCGTTACAAGGGCTGGATTTCTCGCATCATGCTGGGGCTGTTCGTGATCAGTTTCATCATACTGGGGTATCTGGGCACACAAGCGGTGTCTCCCGGGCGCACGTTGCTCGCCCAGGTCTGCACGGTCGTCTACTTCGCCTACTTCGTGCTGATGCCGATCTATACCCGGTTCGAGAAAACCAAACCGCTACCGGAAAGGGTGACTGGCTAATGAAAAAGCAACTATGTGCACTGCTCTTCGCGCTGGTACCCCTTACCGTGCTGGGGGCCGGTGAAGAAAATGTCCATCTCGACGAGATGAATCCTGACCTGCATGACAAGGCGTCATTGCAAAACGGCATGAAGCTCTTCACCAACTACTGCATGGGCTGCCATTCTCTCGAGTACCAGCGCTACAGCCGGGCGGCAGAGGATCTGGACATTCCCCAGGAACTGGTCGAGGAGAATCTCATTTTCGATGAGGATCTGGCCTTCAACGACCAGATGCGCGTCGCCATGGACGGAAACGATGCGGAAGGCTGGTTCGGTGCCGCGCCGCCCGACCTGAGCCTCACCGCGCGTCTGCGTGGCACGGATTGGATCTATACCTACCTGCGTAGCTTCTACAAGGATCCTGAGCGTCCTTGGGGCGTCAACAACACGGTATTCCCTTTGGTGGGTATGCCCAATGTGCTGGAGCCCTTGCAGGGTACTCAGGAAATGGTCTGTGCGCAGACTGAAAAGGCGACGGCACCGGATGCCGAGCTCGATCCGCTGTCGGGACTCTATAAATCCTGTCACGTGTTGCAGGTAACCGAGCCCGGCGAGATGGAGCCAGCGGAGTTCGATCAGGCCATGTGGGACCTGACCAACTTCCTGGCCTATGTCGGTGAGCCGTCAAAGCTGCAGGCTCAGTCACTCGGGCCCAAGGTGCTGATCTTCATCTTCATCTTCGGCGTGATCGCGTACTTCCTCAAGCGTGAATACTGGCGCGATATTCACTAGAAAATTGTGTCAGGGAGGGTAAAAGGGCGCATGGCTCATCCGTCATGCGCTCTTTTTGTATCGGATGTCGGTGTGGATCAACCTTGCTGAACCGAAGCCTGTCGATTTCGACTGTGTACGACACGCGGTTCGGGCTGACGTGTTATCATTCTGGCTTTGAATTCAAGCGAGGAAGTGTTTCATGGGTGTAGTGGCTAAACGGTCATCGATGACCTTCTATTCCGGTAGTCACGACCATTACAGCCATCGCGTGAGAATCGTGCTGGCGGAAAAAGGGGTCGCGGTGGATATCGTCGATGTCGATGAGGATAACCGGCCCGCCGAACTGGCGGATCTCAATCCGTACAACAGCGTCCCCACCTTGCTGGATCGTGATCTGGTGCTTTATGAGTCCAAAGTGATGATGGAGTACCTGGACGAGCGCTTTCCTCATCCGCCCTTGCTGCCCGTTTATCCCGTCGCTCGGGCCCAGAGTCGCTTATGGATGCACCGTATCGAGCGAGAGTGGTGCCCATTGGTGGAAGAGGTTCTCCACTCAGGCAAGAAGGATGCGGAGCGAGCCCGCAAAGAATTGCGCGAAAGCCTGATAGGGATCACCCCGATCTTCGACGATATGGACTTCTTCATGAGCGAAGATTTCTCGCTGGTCGATTGTTGCATTGCACCGATCCTCTGGCGTTTACCCATTCTGGGCATCGAGCTACCCGAGAAGCAGGTCACACCGCTGATCGGTTACATGGAGCGCTTGTTCAATCGGGATGCCTTCAAGGCGTCGCTGTCCGAGGCCGAGCGCGAAATGCGGCCCTGACAAGCGCATCAACGTGCCGTTGAAAAACGATCATCGATCACACATCAATTCCAAGGGGGCAAGCCATGCTGTCCAGTCGTCCCTATCTTGTTAGAGGCCTTTATGAATGGCTTCTGGATAATGAGTTAACACCGTACATCGTCGTCGATGCTGAGCGCGAGGCAGTGAGGGTGCCCCAGCAGTTCATACAGAATGGCCAGATCGTGCTCAATATTGCGCCCACCGCGGTACGCGAATTGAATATGGCGAACGATTTCCTCACCTTCGACGCGCGCTTTGGCGGACATCCAATGGAGGTTGTCGTGCCCTTTGATGCCTTGATTGCAATCTATGCGCGGGAGAACGGAGTGGGCATGGTGTTCGGTCATGAGCCGGTAATGCCCGGGCATGACGAGGCGGCGACGCAAGAAGCGAAGCAGGCGGAGGAGCGTCCTGCACTCGAGAGTGTGGATGTCGGCGAACAGGGCGCTACCCGGCAGAATGCCGACGAGAAAGAGGCCGGTAAGAAAGAACCCGATAAGAAAGGGCCCGGCAAGAAAAAGACGGACAAGGAACGGCCATCGCTACGCGTCATCAAATGACCACATTCCATGTCTGATCTGGTGCATGTGACTCAGCCTTACGCCATGAAGAAAAAAAGCGGATGATCTCGGTCATCCGCTTTTTTTCATGCTCGGAGAGAACTCAGTCGAGATAGTCGAAAATCTTGATGACGCGCTGTACGCCGCCTACCTTCGAAACGACATCGACCACACGCTGAGCCTCCTGGCGAGTCACCATCCCCATCAGGTAAACGGTGGCATTCTCGCTGATGACTTCCACATGGCGGGAATCGATATCTTCGCTGGCCGCCAGGCGGGTTTCGATGTTGGTTTCCAGCCAGTTGTCGGTCATGCGCTGGCTAAGCGGTAGATTGGCCGCCACCATCAGTTCGTTGTGTACCTGGCGTACCTGACGGGTATTGCGCGCGATCTCTCCGGCCTTGTCCTTGAGTTCCTGGCTGGGCACCTGACCGTACAACAACACCACGCCATTGTAGCTGTTGACGCCGACCCGTGCATCACCCAGGCGGGCATCGTTTTTCTCCATGGCATCCTGGATCTTGCTCTCGATGCTTCCATCCTCGACGCGCATGCCTGCGGTACGCGCGCCGTAATCCTCTCCTTCCGGAGACGGTGTGGTGGCGTTATTGATAACCGAGCATCCGCCGAGCCCCAATGCAAGGGCGAGTAGAACGGGGGTAAACAGTGGTTTTTTCATCGTCATCACTCGTTGCTGCCAAAAAGCTGTTCGTCGATAAGGTCGCACAGGCAGTGTATCACCAGCAGGTGGACCTCCTGGATGCGCGCGGTGGAAGTGGCCGGCACGCGAATCTCGCAATCGTCGCGGCCCAATAATGAAGCCATATCGCCCCCGTCGCGTCCGGTCAAGGCGATGACGGTCATATCCCGATCATGGGCTGCCTGAATCGCCTGAACCACATTGGGTGAATTGCCGCTGGTGGAGATCGCCAGAAGGATGTCTCCAGGTTGTCCCAGGGCTCGCACCTGTTTGGAAAACACCTCGTTGTAGCTATAGTCATTGGCGATCGATGTCAATGTCGAGGTGTCGGTAGTCAAGGCCAGGGCGGGAAGGCTCGGGCGTTCGCGTTCGAAGCGATTGAGCAGCTCCGAGGAGAAGTGCTGGCTGTCCCCGGCGCTGCCGCCGTTACCGCAGGTCAAGATCTTGCCTTCGCTGACCAGGCACTGAACCATCATCTGGCTGGCGACTTCGATGAAGGGGGGTAGCACTTCGCTGGCATAGGTCTTGGTATCGATGCTGGCGTTGAAGTGGTCAAGAATGCGCGCTTGAAAATCCATAGTGAGCCAAGGTCCAGTGACAGTCAGAACGCGTCGAAGGCGGCGCGTACCCAGGTGAACTCCAATTGTGGTGCGGTGCCGATGACACCCACTACATCGAAGCGGCATGCACATGATAGCCGGTTGCGCAGCAGATAAAAACGAGCGGCGCGAATCAAGCGGCGCTGCTTGGCGAGATTGACGGTCTCCAGCGGATGACCATGGCGGGTGTCGGCGCGATGACGCACCTCGACGAATACGAGGGTATCGCCATCGCGCATGATCAAATCAATTTCCCCGCCCTTGGCATGCTGGTTGCGGGCGACGAGGCTGAGGCCACGGGCCTCGAGCCAGTCTGCCGTGACGCCTTCGATCGCTTCGCCTCGGGAGCGCGCATCGTTACGGCGCCTCATCGACGGGCTCCAGGCTTGGGATGTTGTAGAGAGGAGGTTGAGGTACGCCGCTGACGAAACGTGCCCAGGGCAAGTCGCGGCGTATGCGTCGGTCGGGACCGGCACTCAAAGCGCCGGTGGCGCCATACAATTCATTGCTGGGTAACAGCTTGAACAAGGGCAGTCTGCGACCCAGCTCATAGGCATCGACGCCCATGGCATTGAGCTTGAACAGGGCGGGTTCGTTGTTGTCGCGCAATTCCTGGTAGCTTTCGGCAAAGGGCAGAGCATCGGTTCCGCCAACGGCGGCATCGGGAATCAGCCAGGGGATATCGATGAACGACACGCCATTGAGATCGTGATCGGCCTGCGGCTGTGGGCGTCCTTCGAACAGGTGCGAAGTAGCGTAAATGGGCAGGTCGCCGGCGTAGAAGAACTTCAGTGTCGGTGGTACCTGACGGGCATAATCAGGCAAGGCAAGCAGGAACAGCATGTCCAGGTCGCGCCGAGCGCGCTTGCCACGGACATCGAGGAGTGGGCGTACTGCGTTTGCCACCATTCCTTCGGGGTCGTAATCGATGGCGCTGGCTATTTCGCCACCCTGCTCCTGCCAGGTTTGCCGGAATGCTTCGCCGACACGACGACCCCAGGGGTTATTGGGTATCAGCATGCCGGCGAGGCGATGGCCATCCAGCCGGGCACGCCTGGCGACCTGGCGCGCCTCGTCCTCGGCGGACAAGCCGAACTGGAAAAGATCCTCGGCGTGGTTTTCTTCTGCAGTACCGTAATTGAGTGCCAGGGTGGGCAAGGGGACGTTGTTGCCAAGCTCCAGCCGTGACACCGTGTCCTTGTCGAGGGGGCCGATCACTACCTGAGCGCCGGCCATGGAGGCGCGGGCATAAAGTGTCTCCATGTCTGCGTCCCGGGTGTCGTAAAAGCTCAGTCGCGGTGTCTGCTCTCCTTGGTCCAGCGCATTCATGTGGCGTACCTGCATGCCCTGCCGAATGGCCTCGGCCACATTGGCCAGGGGGCCGGATTCGGGAAGAAAGACCGCGATATGACGTACATCCTGCCCACGCAACTCGCGCAGGGCTCGGAGATTGTCGGGCAGGCGTCTGGCGGCGGGGTGCTCGGGGAAGCGCTGCCGCCACTGCTCAATGCGTGTGAACAGGCGATCCACGTCACCACCGTTGCGGCGCTGCACCTTGATCAGGGCCACCCAGCCTCGAGCGATGTCATCACCGGAGCGCGCCAACTGGTCAAGAGAAGGGCCACGCAGGCGGGTCATTTGGCGCCAGATGTCATCATTGAGATCGAAGGGCGCCTGTTGCCGTTGCAGGTCGATCAACTGTTCGGCAGCGTCGGCCGGTTGTCCGGTCAATCCCAGTGCCAGGCCACGGCGATACTTGAGCGTCTGGGCGTCGTCGTCAGGTATCGTCAGGTTGTAATCCAGAATGGACGTTGCCTGCAGGACGCTCTGGCCATCTTCCTGATCCAGACCAAGATACGACAGCAGCAGTGCCCAGCGCAGGCGGGCCGCGTTTTGAAGTTGTATCGAATCGATATCGCCGGCGATCTGCAGGGCCTGCGCCTTGTCACCGCGACGTGCTAGGATGTCGGCGGCCTCGAGCCGTGTCAGCGCCGCTTCTCGAGCGCTCTGGCCTTGTGCCTGGCGCAGCAACTCGGCAGGTTCCTTGCTCACCTGGGCGGGTTCCATCATCTGTTGCTGAGCGGCACAGCCGACCATCAAAAGCGCTACCAAGCCTGCGCTAAGTAGCCGTCGCAGTGATTTGTGCATGGTGTCCGTTTCCTTGTCCTTCACGGAGTTCGATTCGATAACGATGAGTTCAACCGGTAGGGAAACACGCCTTCGACGAGCGCCAACGACAACGTTCTACTTCGAGATTGAACCATGACCGCATCTGCCAGTGGCACATTGTACGTGGTGGCCACGCCGATTGGTAACCTCGATGATCTCTCGCCGCGAGCCGTGCGAACATTGGAAAGCGTTGCCCTGGTTGCCGCTGAAGATACCCGGCATTCGGCGCGACTGCTACAGCATCTTGGACTCCATATCCCGCTGCTGTCATTGCACGAACACAACGAGGCCGGACGGGTCGATCAGCTTTTCGACCGCCTTGCACAAGGTGACGATCTGGCCTTGATCAGCGATGCGGGGACACCACTGATCTGTGACCCCGGCTTTGTGCTGGTGCGTGAACTGCGGCAGCGCGGAGCCCGGGTCGTGCCGATTCCCGGCCCCTGTGCTTTGATTGCCGCGCTTTCCGCTGCTGGCCTGCCCACGGATCGCTTTCTCTTTGCCGGCTTCTTGCCCGCCAAGGAGGGCGCCCGGCGAACCCGGATCCAGGCGCTGAGCGAGCATGAAGAAACGCTGGTATTTTATGAGTCCCCGCACCGCATCCATGCCTCTCTGGCCTCGTTTGATGCGCTGTTGGGAGAGCGCCGGCTGGTGCTGGCCAGGGAGCTGACCAAGACCTTCGAGACGTTTCTCGAAGGCACTGCCGCTCAGTTGCTGGGGCGCATGGCGGAAGATCCGAATCAGTCCCGGGGGGAGTTCGTCATCATGGTGGCGGGCGCGCCGGCGCAGATCAGTGAGACGACGACCCTGGATGCCCAGGCGCTACTGAGTGCGTTGCTTGAAGAAGGCGTCGGCGTCAAGCAGGCTGCTGCGGTGGTTGCCCGACTCATGGGAGGACGCAAGAGGGACTGGTACGAACAGGCGCTGGCCCTCAAGGGAGGCAATTAAGGGATGCTATTGTTAAGGCATCCTGGGCGCTGCTATTCTTGCGCGCTTGGAAGCTGGCCAGACAGTCGCCGCCGGTCATTGATCGGGGGAGGAAAGTCCGGGCTCCATAGGGCAGGGTGCCAGGTAACGCCTGGGCGGCGCGAGCCGACGGAAAGTGCAGCAGAGAGTAGACCGCCCAAGCAGCGCAAGCTGCCGGCAAGGGTGAAAGGGTGCGGTAAGAGCGCACCGCGCGCCTGGTAACAGTGCGTGGCAAGGTAAACCCCACCCGGAGCAAGACCGAATAGGCCCCCAGCGCTGTGGCCCGCAGCGGGGGCGGGTAGGTTGCTTGAGCCCAGTGGTGACGCTGGGCCTAGATGAATGACTGTCCACGACAGAACCCGGCTTATCGGCCAGCTTCCATCCTGACATTTCAACGCTCGTTCGAGAACCGCATGCCGCATAGCGTAAATGGCTCATCTTCACCTACCGACTATCGTCATGCCAGCGTGCTACTCGAAGGGGCCGTCGATACCCTGATCCACGATGCCGATGGGGTGTATCTGGACGGCACCTTCGGCCGTGGCGGGCATGCGCGGGCCATCCTTGCGCGTCTGGGCGGCGGTGGGCGTCTTCTGGCCATTGACCGCGATCCGCAGGCCTTGGCCGAGGCCCGCCGCATCAAAGATCAACGTTTTTCGATGCATGCCGATATCTTCAGTCGTCTGGGCGATATCGCCCGGGAGCAAGGTGTGCACGGACAACTTGCAGGCATACTGCTGGATGTGGGCGTGTCCTCACCGCAACTCGACGATCCCGAGCGTGGCTTCAGTTTTTTGCGTGATGGCCCGCTCGACATGCGTATGGACCCGGACAGTGGTGAAAGTGCCGCGCAGTGGTTGAGCCATGCCAGCGAAAGCGACATCGCCTGGGTGTTCAAGACCTATGGGGAAGAGCGCTTTGCCAAGCGCATGGCCCGCGCCATCGTCGAACGGCGGCGTCAGGCGCCCATTACCCGTACCGGTGATCTGGCAGAGCTGCTCAAGGCGGCTCATCCTGCATGGGAGAAAGGCAAGCATCCGGCGACCCGCGCCTTTCAGGCGCTGCGCATCCATGTCAATCGTGAACTCGAGGAGTTGGATGTCGCGCTGGAGGCGGCCCTGGCGGCTCTGGCGCCGGGGGGGCATCTGGTGGTGATCAGCTTTCACTCTCTCGAGGACCGTCGGGTCAAACGCTTCATCCGTCATCATGTGCGCGGTGACACACATCTTCCCCGAGGCATGCCGGTACGCGACGATCAACTGGCGCGTCGCCTCGAACCCCTGGGCAAGGCCCGTCGTCCGGGGCGAGAGGAAGTCGAGGACAATCCAAGGGCTCGTAGTGCTGTGATGCGAGCGGCTCGCAAAATCAACTGAAGGCCATGGTGCAAAAACGAGTAAAAGCGTCGACGAGTGTGACGAAACAACTTTTAGGCTGGCGACAACTACTGGTGCTGTTGTTGGTGGGGGTGGTGTTGGCCAGCGCTCTAGCGGTGATTACCTGTGCCCACTTCACCCGCGTGGAGTATGCGCGCCTGCAGCAGCTCGAGCGGAAACAGGATCAGTTGCAAACTGAATGGGGACAACTGCTGCTGGAAGAAAGCACCTGGTCGGCACCTTCCCGCATCGAGCGCCTGGCCAGTGAACGCCTCGGCATGCACGTGCCGGAACTGACGGAGATCAGGGTGATTCGCCGATGAGTAAGTCGTCAAGCGAGGGTTCGTCTCGTGCGCAGACGGCGCCAATGGGCAGTGCCCGCTATCGCTTCATGGTATTTCTGGTCTTGCTGGCCTTGGCGGCCCTGGTGGGGCGTATCGTCGATCTGCATGTGATCGACCGTCTGTTTTTGCAGGGTCAGGGCGATGCTCGCACCCTGCGTGTCGAGACCATCGATGCGCACCGCGGCATGATCACCGGTCGGCACGGCGATCCTCTGGCGATCTCGACACCGGTGGTCAGCCTCTGGGCCAATCCGGAGGAGCTGCCTGAGGATGGTGTGCAGCGCACCCTGCTGGCCACGGCGCTGAACATGAGTCCGGGTCAACTCGATGAGCGCATCGAACAATATTCCGACCGCGAGTTCATGTACCTGCGTCGCCGCATGACGCCGGCCAAGGCTCAACCGATACTCGATTTGAAAATTCCGGGTGTCTATCCCCAGCACGAATACAAACGCTACTACCCGTCCGGTGAAGTGGCGGCGCAACTGGTCGGTGTGACCAACGTCGATGACCGTGGCCAGGAGGGGGTGGAGCTTGCCTACAACGGCTTTCTCGCCGGCGAGCCGGGCAAGCGCCGGGTGATCAAGGATCGCAAGGGACGCTTGGTGCGCGATCTGCATTTGCTCAAGGAGGCCAAGCCTGGGGGCAATCTCACCCTGGCGGTGGACCTGCGCCTCCAGTACATGGCCTATCGCGAGCTGAAAGCCGCCGTGGATGAAAACGACGCCGATGGCGGTACTCTGGTGATGATGGATGCACGCACCGGCGAGGTGCTGGCGATGACCAATCTGCCTTCCTACAATCCCAACAATCGTGTCGAGATCGATGCCAACGGCTTACGCAATCAGGCGGTCACCGATGCCTTCGAGCCGGGGTCGGTGATGAAACCCTTGGCGATGTCCGCCGCACTGGAAACCCAACGCTTTTCACCGCAGACGGTGATCGATACGGCGCCGGGGTATATGCGCCTGGATAATTACACCATTCGTGATTTTCGCAACTACAAGGATTTGTCCATGGCGGGAATCCTGTTGCACTCCTCCAACGTGGGTATGTCCCGGGTCGCCCTGCAATTGCCCGATGATGCCATCTGGAATCGTTATCACGCGCTTGGTTTCGGTCAGGCGCCGGGCACCGGGTTTCCGGGGGAAACGACGGGCAGCCTGCCCACGCCGTTTGGCTGGTCGGATAGCAAGCGTGCCTCCATGGCCTATGGCTACGGCGTCTCCGTTTCCGCGATGCAACTGGCCAGCGCCTATACGGCGATCGCCAATGACGGCAAGCGATTGTCACCGTCTCTGCTCAAGCAGCCTTCACCGCCGGAAGGTGAGCAGGTGATATCGCCAGGGGTCGCCAATGATCTGTTGCACATGCTCGAGGCCATCGTTCAGCCCAACGCCGGTGGATCTCGGGCAGCGGTACCCGGTTATCGTATCGCTGGCAAGACCGGCACGGTGCGCAAGGTCACCTCGAGCGGTTATCAAAAGACCGCCTATCGTTCGCTGTTCGCCGGTATCGCCCCGGTCTCCGATCCGCGTATCGTGACCGTGGTGATGGTGGATAATCCCAAGAAGGGCGACTATTACGGTGGCCTGGTCGCGGCACCGGTATTCAGTCGTGTGGTGGGCAAGGCGTTACGTTTGCTCGATGTTCTTCCCGACAAGCAGGAGGCGTTGGAGTAATGCAGGTCACCCATGAACGGCTGGCAGCAACCTTGGCGGTCCTCTGGCCGGAGATTCGTTTGCCGGCATCGTTGGACCTGGACGCTACACAGACACTCACACTGTCCCGGGACAGTCGTGCTCTCGCCACGAATACCGGTCCTGCGGTATTCATCGCCGTCCCCGGTGTGCAGGTCGATGGACGCCGATTCATTGATCAAGCGCTCGAGGGGGGGGCAGTACTGGTGCTGGCCGAGGCCGGCGCTGCGTTTGAAGAGCGTCATGCAGCCCAGGAGCGAGTGCTGTCGCTGCCGGGCTTGAGCCACGCCCTGGGCGAGCTGGGGCGCTTACTGTTCGATGTGCCGGAAAACCTCGAACTGATCGGAGTCACCGGCACCAATGGCAAGAGTTCCGTGACCCACTACATCGCAGCGCTCTCGGAAAGATTGGGGTGTCCTGCGGGCGTAATCGGTACCCTTGGATGGGGACGGGCAGGGCAGTTGATCGACAGTGGCCAGACCACACCGGGCCCTTTGGAGCTGCAAGCGGCACTGGGCAGCATGGCCGGGGATGGTGTCAAGCGCGTGGCCGCGGAGGTCTCCTCCCACGCGCTGGAGCAAGAGCGTCTGCTGGGCTGTCGTGTCACGGCGGCGGTATTCACCAACCTGTCTCGGGATCATCTCGATTATCACGCCAGCATGGCGGCCTACGCCGCCGCCAAGGCGCGTCTATTCAAACGGCGCGAACTCAGGCTCGCCGTCGTCAATGCCGACGACTCCCTGACACGATTGATGCTCGCCGGATTGCCTCAGGGCGTGCGCGTGCTGGCCTGTGGCGAACAGGAGGCGACCACGTTTCGGGTGCTCGACTGGCATCCTCATGCCAGTGGCCAGCGCGTGCTGATCGCGACGCCTGACGGTGAACGAGCCTTGGAAATGGCCCTCATGGGGCGCTTTAATCTTGATAATGTCCTGCTGGCCATGGCGGTACTCTACGGCTTGGGCGAGGATCTTGACGGTTTGTGTGAGGCTGCCTGCGAACTCTTGCCGGTTCCCGGGCGCATGCAGACCGTCAGTCGCCACGGCATGCCCACGGTGGTAGTGGATTATGCCCATACGCCGGATGCGCTGAGCAATGCCCTGAGCGCCCTGCGTGCGCATTTGCCGGGCGATGGCCATGACGATACGCATGCCGAGGTCAGTGATAGCGCCAAGCTATGGTGTGTGTTCGGCTGTGGCGGCGATCGCGACAGCGGCAAGCGGCCGCTGATGGCAGAGGCGGTGCAGCCCCTGGCAGACCGAGTGGTGATCACCGACGACAATCCCCGCGGCGAGAATCCGGCAACGATTCGTGAGCAGATTCTGCGGGGCTTGTCTCCGGCGGATCGGGAAAGAGCCTGGTGCATTGATGGACGCGGCAATGCCATCGACCGGACAATCAAGGAGGCGGGCAATAATGATGTCATCCTGATTGCCGGTAAGGGGCATGAGAACTATCAGGAGATTCAGGGCCAGCGCACGCCTTTTTCCGATCAGGAGTGGGCCGAAGCGGCGCTGGCCAAACGTGGAGTGCCAACATGAAGGCCTGTGGCCTGGAAACCCTCAAGATGATCGCCGCTGCGCTGGAGCGGCATTGGCCCGGCGACGATGCTCAGGTCAACGCCATCGTTACCGATACTCGGGCCTTGCAGCCCGGTGATGTTTTTCTGGCGCTGGTCGGGGAGCGCTTCGACGCTCACGATTTTCTCGCCGAGGCCCGTGAGAAGGGCGCTGTAGCTGCTATCGTTTCCCGCCCGGTCGACGATGCCTTGCCGCAGTTGCAGGTCGTCGATACACGATTGGCCCTGGGGCTTCTAGGTCAGGCCCGTCGCCGCTGCTGGGGCGGCCCCTTGGTCGCCATCACCGGTAATAGTGGCAAGACAACCGTCAAGGAGATGCTCGCGGCGCTACTGCGTCGGCATGGCGCTACGCTGGCCACCCGCGGCAATCTCAATAACGACATCGGTGCGCCGCTGACGCTCTTGAACCTCACTCGCGACCATCATCAGGCGGTGGTAGAGCTGGGAGCCAACCATCTGGGCGAGATCGCCTGGACCACGACGCTGGCACAGCCGCAAGTCGTGGTGATCACCAATGTCACCGGGGCGCATGTGGGTGAGTTCGGCGGTATGGGCCAGATTGCCCAGGCCAAGGCCGAGATTCTGACCGGTTTGAACGAGGATGGCGTGGCGGTACTCAATCGCGACGATGTCTTCTATCCGTTCTGGCGACAATTGGCCGGCACGCGAACGGTCCTCGATTTCGGTCTTTCCGAGTCGGCGCGGGTGCAGGGGATTGAGCTGGCTTGTGATAAAAACGGGCGTTATTCTTTCACACTTATGTATGATGGCGTCATTCTGGGACGGGTGAGTCTGGCCCTGCTTGGTGTGCATAGCGTACGTAATGCGCTGGCCGCCGCCGCCGCGGCTCTTGTCATGGGGGTGGCCGGTGAGGAGGTCGTCGCAGGCCTGGGTGAGCTCGAGGCGCTTCCCGGCCGGATGACGCCCGTGGAAGGCATGCGCGGGTCTCGTTTGCTTGATGATACCTACAACGCCAATCCCGGCGCGATGAAGGCCGCCCTCGATGTACTGGCGCAAATGCCGGCGCCTCGTTGGTGTTTTCTCGGGGCCATGGGGGAATTGGGCACGGCGTCCGCTGCGTTGCACGCCGAGGTAGGTCAGCATGCTCGCCGGTTGGGTATCGATTTTCTCGGCACCCTGGGAGCCGAGGCGGAGCCTGCAGCGCTCGCCTTTGGCAGCGGAGGATGTCATTTCTCGAATTGGGAGACGCTTCTGCGTCATGCCCAGGACCATCTACCCTCCGGGGCCAGCGTGCTGGTCAAGGGGTCGCGTAGCGCCGGCATGGAAAGGCTGATTGCCGCGCTACGTGTAGATCAATCAAGGTGAACGCACGACATGTTGCTTTATTTAGCACAGGTTCTAAGCGCCTATCAAAGCGCTTTTACGGTTTTTGAATATCTGACATTACGCGCCGTTCTCGGTACGCTCACCGCTCTTCTGTTATGTCTATGGTTCGGGCCCATGATGATTCGGCGTCTGGTGGAGCGACAGATTGGTCAGGCGGTGCGCGACGACGGGCCTCAGTCGCATCTTTCCAAGGCCGGTACGCCGACCATGGGCGGCGCCATGATTCTTGTGGCGATGGCGATCAGTACGCTGTTGTGGGGCGATCTTGGCAATCACTATGTGTGGCTGGCATTGATCGTCACGCTGGGTTTTGGTGCGATCGGCTGGGTCGATGATTACCGCAAGGTAGTGGAGAAGAACCCCCGCGGCTTGCCGGCACGCTGGAAATATTTCTGGCAGTCGGTGCTGGGGCTTGGTGCAGCCGTATTCCTTTACGTGAGCGCGGCGGGACCGGTAGAAACCAGTCTGATCGTGCCGTTGTTCAAGGAGGTCGTGATCCAGCTCGGATTCTTCTACATCCTGCTGACCTATCTGGTCATCGTCGGCAGTTCCAACGCGGTCAATCTCACCGATGGTCTCGATGGCCTGGCCATCATGCCGACGGTCATGGTGGCGATGGGGCTGGCGGTGTTTGCCTATGCCAGCGGTAATGCCGTATTCGCTGAGTATTTGCACATTCCCAGCGTTCCGGGAGCCGGCGAATTGGCGGTATTCTGTGGCACCATCGCCGGCGCGGGATTGGGTTTTCTCTGGTTCAATACCTATCCGGCCCAGGTTTTCATGGGAGACGTCGGCGCCCTGGCGCTGGGCGCGGCCCTCGGGATCGTGGCAGTGGTAGTGCGTCAGGAAATCGTACTGTTCGTGATGGGCGGTGTCTTCGTCATGGAAACCGTGTCGGTGATTCTGCAGGTGGGTTCCTATAAGCTCACGGGACGGCGTATCTTTCGCATGGCGCCCTTGCATCATCACTTCGAGCTCAAGGGCTGGCCCGAGCCACGGGTGATCGTGCGCTTCTGGATCATCACCGTCGTGTTGGTCTTGATGGGGCTGGCGACACTCAAGATCCGTTGACAGCGAAACGCGCTCGTCACTTTGTAACGTTGGAATATCGATGTCACGGGTACCCCAGGGACATACACTGATCGTCGGGCTTGGCCTCTCCGGACGCGCCATTGCCCGCCATCTGACGCGTCTGGGGTCGCCCTTCATGGTGGCGGATACGCGGTCGGCGCCACCGGGACTGGAGGCATTTCGTGCCGACCATCCGAAGGTGCCCGTCCATTGCGGTCCGTTGACCGATCTCGATCTCTGCCAGGCATCGGAGGTGGTGCTCAGCCCCGGTGTCGATCCTTGCACACCCGGGCTAAAGACGCTCTGGGAGCGTTCGCGAGTCGCTGCCGACGGGTCGAAAGACCAGGGGTTGAAAAGAAGGGCGCCGAACATTCTGGGCGAGATTGCCTTGTTCGTACGTCAGTGCAAGGCACCGATTGCCGCCATCACCGGCTCCAATGCCAAGTCCACGATGACCACCTTGCTTGGAGAAATGGCAAGCGAAGCCGGCCTGCGGGTTGCCGTGGGTGGCAACCTGGGTACGCCGGCTCTTGATCTGCTGCACGATCACCCGGATGCGGAGCTGTTCGTGCTCGAGCTCTCGAGCTTTCAACTCGAGACGACGCCGCGACTGGGCGCAACCACGGCAGCCTTTCTCAATCTTTCCGAGGATCATCTCGATCGCCACGGCGACATGTCGAGCTACCGCGCCGCCAAGCTGGGCATCTTTCGGGGGGCGGCCCACGCCCTGGTGAATGGGGAAGATCCATTGACCTGGCCCCAGGACGCTGGCTTGAGGTGTGAGAGGTTTACCACTCAGCCCCCGCGCGCAGGGGAATGGGGTATTGCCGAGCATGACGACGGGGCGGGAGCGCGCCCCTGGTTGATGCGTGGCGCAGAGCCGCTGATGGCCGTGTCTGAAATGCGTCTGCCGGGGCGCCACAACCAGGCCAATGCCTTGGCGGCGATGGCCATGGGGCATCGATTGGGAGTGCCGCTGGCCGCCATGCGACGTGTTCTGATGCGCTTTTCCGGTCTGCCGCATCGCGGTGAGCTGGTCGGGGATGCGCAAGGAGTGCGCTGGATCAATGATTCCAAGGGGACCAATGTGGGGGCTACGCTGGCGGCGATTGCGGGCCTCGGTGCGACGCTGGAAGGCAAACTGATCTGGCTTGGAGGGGGGCAGGGCAAGGGTGCGGATTTCTCCCCGTTGAAGGTGCCGTTACAGCAGTATGCCCGGGAGGCCATCGTGTTCGGTGCCGATGCGCCGCGTCTGGCGTCCGTCCTTGAGGGTTCGATGCCGGTAACCCGCACCCAGGATATGCAACAAGCACTGGAACGCGCAGCGACCATCGCCCGTCCAGGCGACTGCGTGCTGTTGTCGCCGGCCTGCGCCAGTCTCGATCAATTCGTGGATTACCTGGCTCGAGGCGAGGCCTTTCGTGCCTGGGTCGTCCGTCATATCGCCGTTCTTGCTGACCAGGAGCCTTCATGAAGCGTTGGGTAGCGCGTTTTTCGACCGCCGGGCAGCCCTTCGACGGCTGGTTGATGTTGTCGGTCTCGACCCTGCTGTTGATCGGCCTGGTCATGGTCACTTCCGCCTCGACAGAGGTGGCCACGGGACTGACCGGCAACCCGTTCTATTACGGCATTCGTCATGGTGTCTTCGTGCTTTTCGCCGTAGCGCTGGCATCGGCGGTACTGCTGATTCCGCTGACCTGGTGGCAAGATAATGGCCCCTGGTTATTGCTGGCCGGTATCGGGCTATTGATTCTGGTGCTGCTGGTGGGAACCGAAGTCAACGGCAGCAAGCGTTGGATCCCATTGGGCCCGATCAATGTTCAGGCCTCGGAGCTGGCCAAGCTGTTCTTGATCGTCTACGTCGCAGGGTATCTGGAGCGCTTCCTGCCAGGTGTCCGACGCCATCTATGGGAGTTTACCAAGCCGCTGATGGTGCTTCTGCCGATAGCCGTACTGCTCATTTTCGAGCCCGATTATGGGGCCTTGGTGGTCATGACCAGCAGTGTCATGGGTATGCTGCTATTGGCCGGGGCGCCGTTGTTACGCTTTATTCTATTGATGACAGTGGTGCTGTTGCTCGGGGGCTACGTCGCCATTGCCGAACCCTATCGACTGGAGCGCATCACCAGTTTCGCCGATCCTTGGGCCGACATGTACGATTCGGGCTATCAGTTGACCCAGGCGCTGATCGCCTATGGTCGTGGCCACTGGTTCGGGCTGGGATTGGGAGATAGCGTTCAAAAGCTGTTCTATCTGCCGGAAGCGCACACCGACTTCGTTTTCGCCGTGATCGCCGAGGAGCTTGGGCTGGTAGGAGCAGTCACGGTGATTGGATTTTTCGCGCTGCTGGTGTATCGCGCACTCGCTATCGGCCGGCGGGCCGAACTGACTCGATTGCCGTTCGCGGCCTACCTCAGCTACGGTATCGCCCTGGTGTTCGGCGCTCAGGCGTTCATCAATATCGGGGTGAGTACCGGCATGCTGCCGACCAAGGGGCTGACATTGCCCTTGCTGAGTTACGGTGGATCGAGTCTGGTGATCAGTTGCATCATGGTTGCCCTGTTGTTGCGCGTGGATATCGAGACACGCCGCCTGACTCGCTATGCGAATGCCCGGCAACAGGTCAAAGGAGTGCCCGCCCAGTGACATCACTGTCTTCATCACACTCATCGGTGCAGGGCGTCCCCGCGCGCAGAGTGCTGATCATGGCCGGTGGTACCGGAGGCCATGTGATTCCAGCGCTATCGCTGGCCCATGCCCTCATTGCCCAGGGGGTTCGTGTCGAATGGCTGGGTAGTCCGCGTGGCATCGAGAATCGTCTGGTGCCGGCGGCGGATATTCCTCTTCATCGTATCGATATCGCCGGATTGCGGGGCAATGGCCTGGTTGGCTGGCTGGCGGTGCCCTGGCGTCTCACTCGGGCCGTAGCCCAGGCCTGGCGAATCTTGCAGACCTATGATCCACACCTGGTGGTGGGCATGGGCGGTTTTGCCAGCGGTCCCGGCGGCCTGGCGGCCTGGCTATCGCGCCGCGCATTGATCGTTCATGAGCAGAATGCCGTGGCCGGCATGACCAATCAGGCCTTGTCGCGGTTGGCGGCGCGGGTCTATGCCGCGTTCCCCGGAGCTTTTCGCAAGGCCGGCAAGGCCCATCAGGAAGTCGTCATCGGCAATCCCGTACGCAGCGAGATCGCTGCTCTGGGCGAGCGACCACGCTCTGCCGGCGAGATGATGGGACGGCCATTGCGTATTCTGGTGGTGGGCGGCTCCCTCGGGGCCCAGGCACTCAACGAGTGTGTGCCCCAGGCGCTCGCTCGGCTTCAAGAAAAACAGCAAGAACAGGAGAAGGAAGTCGAGGGCGCAATGCCCGAGATTCGCCATCAGGCCGGGCGCGACAAAGAAGAAGTTACTCAGGAAGGCTACTCCGCGGTCGGCGTCGAGGCTCAGGTCAGTGACTTCATCGACGCCATGGCCGATGCCTACGAGTGGGCCGATCTGGTCATCTGCCGTGCCGGTGCCTTGACCATTGCCGAACTCGCCGCGGCTGCCAAACCTTCCTTGTTGGTGCCTTACCCGCATGCGGTGGACGATCATCAGACCGAGAACGCTCGGCATCTGGTCGTTGCCGGTGCTGCCATATTGATGCCTCAGAATACGCTGAATGCGGCTTCGCTCGCTGATAGGCTGGCGACCGTACTCGACCCCGAACGTCTTGCCACCATGGCGGTTGCCGCACGCGGCTGCGCCCATCTCGATGCTGTCGAGCGCTTGGTGGCAGGCTGCATGGAGATCGGCTTTGAGTGACAACAGTTCTTCTATCTCGTATCAGCAAACCGGCTCCGCGCGGGTTGCCAGTGGCCTAGGCATGCGGCGTATCCGACGCATCCACTTCATCGGTATCGGGGGGGCCGGCATGTGCGGCATCGCCGAGGTACTGGCCAATCAGGGCTACCAGGTCAGCGGCACCGACCTCAAGGAGTCGCCGGTTACCCGTCACCTGCGTGACGGCGGCATACGCATCGCTATCGGTCATGCCGCTAGCCATGCCGAGGGTGCCGACGTGATCGTGGTATCCACCGCGGTGGATCAGGATAATCCCGAGATCGTTTGGGCGCATGAACATCGCGTTCCCGTGGTGCGCCGGGCCGAGATGCTGGCGGAGCTGATGCGCTTTCGTCACGGCATCGCGGTAGCCGGGACGCACGGCAAGACCACTACCACCAGTCTCACTGCCACACTGTTGGCGGAGGGTGGGCTCGATCCAACCTTCGTGATCGGCGGCAAGCTGACCAGCGCCGGCACCAATGCGCGATTAGGCGAAGGGGAGTACCTGGTGGCCGAAGCCGACGAATCCGATGCGTCGTTTCTTCATCTGCAGCCGATGGTCGCCATCGTCACCAATGTCGATGCAGATCACATGGCGACCTATGCCGGCGACTTTTCGCGCCTCAAGGACACCTTCATCGAATTCCTGCACAACCTGCCTTTCTATGGTCTGGCGATCCTGTGTCTCGACGATGACAACCTGCGTGGGTTGATGAGCCGCGTGCAGCGTCAGTTCGTGACTTACGGTTTTAGCGCCGATGCGGATTATCGTATCGTCGATTTCGTGCAGGAGAGTGGTGAGATCCACTTCACCGCACTGCGTCCGGAAGGGCATGCCCCGCTCACGGTGCGCCTGGCGATGCCGGGAGAGCACAACGCTCAGAATGCCTTGGCAGCGATTGCAGTAGCCACCGATGCCGGGGTGGACGATGCCGCCATTCTGCGGGGGCTGGCCGGCTTTGCCGGGGTTGGTCGGCGCTTTCAGGTGCACGGTAACTTCGCCTTGGGCGTGCAGCAAGACCTCGAGCAAGGCCAGAAACAGGCCCAGGAACAAAGCCAGGGCGAGGTCATGCTGGTCGACGACTATGGGCATCATCCGCGCGAGGTCGAGATGGTCATTCGGGCGGTACGCGCCGGTTGGCCCAGGCGCCGCCTAGTGATGGTCTATCAGCCGCATCGTTACTCGCGGACCCATGATCTTTACGAGGATTTCGTCCGCGTGCTCTCCGGGGTCGATACATTGCTGCTGCTCGATGTCTATAGCGCCGGCGAGGCGCTCATCCCGGGGGCGGAAGGGCGCACTCTGGCGGGGTCGATACGTCAGCGGGGTGACGTCGATCCGCTGTTCGTCGAGCACAAGGGAGAGCTGCCGCGGCTGCTTTCTCGTATATTGCGCGACGGCGATATTCTGATCACCCAGGGGGCCGGCGATATCGGGGGCATTTCCCTCGCGCTGGCGGCCAGCCAGTTGCAGTTTGACAAGGTAAAGCTATGAACGATGAGAAATGGGAGCCGTCGAATCCCAACGATTTTGGTCGGGTGGTCGTGCTTTATGGCGGCGATTCTGCAGAACGAGAAGTCTCTCTACTCAGCGGCAAGGCGGTTCTGGCGGCCCTGAAACGCAGCGGTCTCGATGTGCGTGGTTACGATCTGGCCGCCGGAGGTCTGACCGGGCTAGAAGCGCTGGCGCCGGATCGCGTGTTCATCGCCTTGCATGGCCGTGGTGGCGAGGATGGCACTCTGCAAGGGGCCCTCGAACTGCTGAAGATCCCCTATACCGGTAGTGGCGTTCTGGCCTCGGCACTCGGCATGGATAAGCAACGTACCAAGCAGCTTTGGCACTCGCTGGAACTGCCAACGCCGCAAAGCATCACGCTCACCCCCGACGCCGAGTGGGAGCAGGTGGTGGAGTGCTTGGGGCTGCCGCTGGTGGTCAAGCCGGTGCATGAAGGCTCGACCCTGGGAATCAGTATCGTCGATAGTCTCGATGCCTTGAAATCGGCTTATCAAGAAGCAGCACGTTTCGATGCTGCGGTAATGGCCGAACGCTTCATTGCGGGTGAGGAATATACCGTGTCGCTGCTGGGCAACAAGGTGCTGCCGGCAATCCGTGTCGAGGTGCCCAGCGGTTTCTATGACTACGAGGCCAAATATCATTCCAACGAGACGCTTTATCATATCCCCTGCGGATTGAGTGACGAGCAGGAGCGCGAACTGGGGCAGCTATGTCGCCAGGCGTTCGAGGCACTGGGATGTCGCGGCTGGGGACGCGTCGACGTCATGCGAGATGCCCAGGGGCAATTTTGGCTGCTCGAGGTCAATACCGTGCCGGGAATGACCGATCATAGTCTGGTTCCTCAGGCGGCGGCCCATGCCGGGCTGGATTTCGACGCTTTGGTATTACGTATCCTTGCTACGACACTGAATAAGTGAGTTCAATGGCATCTGCTGGATCGCGTGGCAAGACTCTGGGTCTGCTCCTTTTGATCGTTCTGCTGGGTGCGGGCGGGCGGGCGTTGTGGTTGTGGCTCGATCGCCCCATCGAGCGGGTGTCGATCAGTGGTGATTTGAGTTATGTCAGCGCCAACTATTTACGCGAGCAGCTGGCACCGTTGGTTCAAGGACAAAGCTGGCTGTCGGTGAATCTTGCTGAGTTGCGCCGACGAGCGCGGGAAATCGACTGGTTATCCGAGGTGCGGGTATCGCGCCACTGGCCGGATGCCTTGATGTTCGAACTCTATGAGCAGGAACCGGTGGCGCGCTGGAACGATGAATTGCTCATCAACTCGCGTGGCGTGCCGTTTCAGCGCGGAGATGTAACGGTGCCGGACGATCTCCCTGATTTGGCAGGGCCTATTGGCAGCGGCGCGGAAGTATTAGCGCTACTCGATCAATTGAAACGTCGTTTTGCGCCATTGAAGTTCGAAGTGACTCAGTTGAGACTCGAAGATCGCGGTGCCTGGCGTTTTCAGGTCGACGATAATATTTGGGTCATGTTGGGGCGCAATCAACACGATTCACGCCTGGCAAGATTCATGGCGGCCTGGAAACGACAACTTGTATCTAAAGCGTCGCAGATTCGCTACATCGATCTTCGTTATCCTAATGGAATCGTTGTTGCCTGGCATGGCGAAACAGAAGTGGAAGTACCACAACGTTAATACGCACTATAACTTTTTAGCGCCAGCCGCCGATAATCAAAGGTATAGGGTATTTCTTTCGGTAAAAAATACCCGTATTCTAACGCTGGATTTGTATACGGGCTGGATAAATAATAATCGTTGATTTTATAATCGAGCCTTGTTTTTTAATCGTGTATTAATAGTTTTCCAACTATAGCAAAGAGTGAGGAGTGATCCCGACCCATGGCAGGACAATCCAATGCTTCCAATATGGTGGTTGGGCTGGATATCGGGACGTCCAAGGTCGTAGCGATTGTCGGTCAACCCACGGACGATGGGGGGCTCGAAATTGCTGGAATTGGCTCGCATCCCTCTCGTGGCATGAAGAAAGGCGTGGTCATCAATATCGAATCCACCGTGCTGTCCATTCAGCGTGCCGTGGAAGAAGCCGAACTGATGGCCGGCTGCGATATTCATTCGGTTTATGTGGGGGTCGCGGGCAGTCATATTAGCTCGATGAACTCCGATGGCGTGGTGGCGATCAAGGAACGCGAAGTGACGCCTTCCGATATCGATCGCGTCATCGACTCGGCCCGTGCCCGAGCTATTTCGGAAGGACAACGCATTCTTCACGTGCTCCCCCAGGAGTTTGCCATCGATACCCAGGAGGGTATTCGCGAACCCTTGGGGATGTCTGGCGTTCGACTCGAGGCGCGGGTGCATCTTGTGACCGCGGCGCTCAACGCCGTCCAGAACATTGAAAAATGTGTGCGTCGTTGTGGCCTGGAAGTCGATGACATCATTCTTGAACAGCTAGCCTCGAGCCATGCGGTATTGACCGAGGACGAGCGTGAACTGGGTGTCTGTATGGTCGATATCGGTGGTGGTACTACCGATATTGCCGTCTTCACCGAAGGGGCCATTCGCCATACGGCGGTGATCCCCATTGCCGGCGATCAGGTGACCAACGATATCGCCATGGCGTTACGTACGCCGACACAATATGCCGAGGACATCAAGGTCAAGTACGCCTGTGCGCTGACCCAACTGGCCTCGAGCGATGAAATGATAAAGGTTCCCAGCGTGGGGGATCGTCCGGCTCGGGATTTGTCGCGCCAGGCCCTTGCTGAGGTGGTCGAGCCGCGTTATGAGGAGCTGTTCACCCTGATACGCGAGGAACTGCGACGGAGTGGTTTCGAGGATCTCGTCGCCGCGGGCGTCGTGCTGACCGGCGGAACGTCGCGCATGGAAGGTGTGGTGGAGCTGGCAGAAGAAATCTTTCATATGCCGGTGCGTATTGCCTGTCCGCAGAATGTTCGCGGTCTGGCGGATGTGGTACGCAATCCGATTTATTCGACCGGGGTGGGTTTGCTACTCTACGGTATGCGCGAGGCCAAGCATGGACGGTCTTCGACCGTAGCGGCCCAGCCCCGGAGGGAAGAGGGCTCACGGCGTGCCATCGCGGATGAAGCCTCAACGCTGAAACGGGTCAAAAGCTGGTTTAAAGGTAATTTCTGACAGGGGTCGTAAAAACGGCCACAGGAGACGGGGCAAATGTTCGAACTAGTAGATAACGCACCTTCAAGCAGCGCGGTCATCAAGGTGATCGGCGTTGGCGGAGGCGGCGGCAATGCCGTCAACCACATGGTCGAAAGCAACATCGAAGGCGTCGAGTTCATCTGCGCCAATACCGATGCGCAGGCGCTCAAGCGCGTTACTGCGAAGACCGTCATTCAACTCGGTTCCGAAATTACCAAAGGGCTCGGTGCCGGTGCCAGTCCTGAGGTGGGGCGCCAGGCGGCGATGGAAGATCGCGAACGTCTCGCCGAGCTCCTGCAGGGCGCCGATATGGTGTTCATCACTGCCGGTATGGGCGGTGGTACGGGCACCGGCGGCGCTCCCGTGGTCGCTCAGGTGGCCAAGGAACTGGGTATTCTCACCGTGGCCGTAGTGACGCGCCCGTTCCCCTTCGAGGGGCCCAAGCGTATGCGTGCCGCCGAAGAAGGCATGCGGGAGCTGTCCGAGCACGTCGACTCGTTGATCACCATTCCCAACGAAAAGCTGCTGGCAGTGCTTGGCAAGAGCGCAAGTCTTTTGACCGCCTTCAGCGCCGCCAACGATGTATTGCTGGGGGCCGTTCAAGGTATCGCTGAGCTGATCACCAGCCCCGGCATCATCAACGTCGACTTCGCCGACGTGCGTACGGTCATGTCTGAAATGGGCATGGCGATGATGGGCACCGGCGGGGCCGTGGGCGAGAACCGTGCTCGCGAAGCTGCCGAGAAGGCGATTCGCAGCCCGTTGCTCGAGGACATCGATCTACACGGTGCCCGTGGCATTCTGGTCAATATTACCGCCGGGCCGGATCTGTCGATCGGTGAGTTCAATGATGTCGGTGCCACGGTTCAGGAGTTCGCCTCTCAAGACGCCACCATCGTCGTCGGTACATCCATCGATATGGAAATGTCCGATGAGTTGCGTGTGACCGTCGTCGCAGCCGGCCTCGATGGGCAGAAGGAAAAACCCGCGGTACGCGAAAATATGGCGCGTCCCGAATCCAACGACTATCGCAAGCTGCAACAGCCGACGGTCATGCGTCAGCAGGCGGCAAAGGCCGAGCAGGATAATGCGGCTGCAAAAGCCCGCCAGGAAAAGCGTAAGTCTCAGGAACTGGACGATTACCTCGACATTCCGGCTTTTCTGCGTCGCCAGGCTGATTGAGTAGTGCTATTGGAGGCATAGGTAGGAGCCGGGTAATATTTTTTTGTTAAAACGCCTGTTCGCTGGTATAGTGAACGCTGTTCGACAATTCTTACTACACCCTGGCCCTTGCCCATGATCAAACAACGCACTCTCAAAAACACCATGCGCGCCACCGGAGTCGGTTTGCACTCCGGTGAAAAGGTCCGCCTGACATTACGTCCGGCACCCGTCAATACCGGTATCGTCTTCGTGCGTACCGATCTTGACCCTGTAGTGCGCATTCCGGCTCGCGCCGAAAACGTCACCGACACCACGCTCTGTACTGCCCTGTCCAGTGATGGTGTCAAGGTGGCGACGGTGGAACATCTCATGTCGGCCTTCGCGGGTCTGGGTATCGATAATGTTTTTGTCGAGCTCAATGCCCCCGAAGTGCCGATCATGGATGGCAGTGCCGGCCCCTTCGTTTTCCTCATCCAGTCTGCGGGTATCGAGGAGCAAGAAGCACCGAAGAAGTTCATTCGTATCAAGCGTGAGATCGTGGTGAATGATGACGGTAAAGAAGCCGTGTTCACTCCTCACGATGGCTTCAAGGTCTCATTCTCCATTGATTTCGATCACCCGGCCTTCGATCAGCAGAAGCAGACCGCGACCGTGGATTTTTCGACGACCTCCTTCGTCAAGGAAGTGTCCCGGGCGCGTACCTTTGGCTTTATGCGGGATATCGAATTCCTGCGCTCTCAGAATCTAGCGCTGGGGGGAAGTCTGGACAATGCGATCGTGGTCGACGATTACCGCATCCTCAATGAGGGCGGATTGCGTTACGAAGACGAGTTCGTCAAGCACAAGGTGCTCGACGCCATCGGTGATCTCTACCAGCTCGGTCATAGCTTGATTGGTGAGTTCCGTGGCGTGAAATCCGGCCATGCGCTGAATAATCAGCTATGCCGTGCCGTACTGGACAACCCCGATGCCTGGGAGATCGTCACCTTCGAGGACGCCAGGCAGAAGGCGCCGATCTCCTATTCTGCACCGGCGATGGCCATGTGAGCGGCCATGTATGAGAGGAGCGCTCTCATACGCCAGGATAGTGCCAGCAGGTTCAGGGATATCAATATTTGACGTCGGTCCTCTCCTTGAGGGCCGGCGTTTTTTTATGAAGGTGTTAGGTTGGCGGATTCCTGGGGTCATCGTTGGTTTCCGCATGAGTCGCCAATCTTTCCAGAGAGCGTTTGAGCGCCGGGTCATCGATATCTGCGGCGCAACTGGAAATCTCGTCTGCTGCCCGGGAAGAAAGCCCGCGCACCATGCGTGGAGGGGTCTTGAGTGGGCTGATGGGGCGTACCTTGAAGGTCAAGCCGGTCACGGTTTCGAATTCGGGCAATTGATGCAGCAATTGCAGCAGCCGGGACTGCTCGTAACGTAACCAGGTCATCCACACCGCACGATCGGTAATCAGAGTCAGTTTGCCCTGCCGATACCCGCCGACGAAAATATGTTCACGTACATCTTCCGGCAGATGATGACGCAGATGCTGCTGTGCCCGGTCGATGACGTGAGCCATTCGCATCAATCCGCCCAGCTCTCCGGCGTTGGACGAGTTCTCCGCCAATAGCCGGGTCATGGGCTGGGCTCGGAAACGCTTAGGCTTTATACTCATGCGCTTGCTCACGAACTCCCTGACGATATTACGGGCAATCTACCACGGCCAGGAGCCCCTCGATAGCATGACCCCCCCCGGCACCCCCGTTATTGCAACGTCGCCGTCTCCCCGCCGCCGCGTGACCGCGCGTTGGTGGTTGGCAGGATTGCTGGTGGGCTGCCTGTTGCCCGGCGCCCTGGCGCAGAACGAGAGCCTGCGTCTGGTCGAACGTCTGACACAGCATTGCCTGATTGCCTCCAGAGCCGTTCGCGCCCATTCGCGGCGGATAGCCAAGCGCATCGTCTGGCATGTGCCGCGCGCCCGTCATCGAAAGTGTCATGTTCCGACATCGTTTTTGCGTCGTCCTGTTTCCTGGCGCCCCTGTGCCGATCATGATGTCCTGAACCGCCGCGGCCCACCTGCCTGAGCCCGTTCCATGACCGTTTGTCGCTCGTCTTTTCCTTGATTCGCAGCGAGCGGCATGCCAACTCGTGACAACGTGAAGACGACTGATTCACTTCGTCCGACGCGCACCAAGAACTCAGGACATCGCATGTTAAATACCGTATTACGCAAACTGGTTGGCTCGAAGAACGACCGTGAGGTCAAGCGCATGGGTAAGTTGGTCAATGAGATCAACGCCCTCGAAGAGCAGACCCAGGCCCTTGCCGACGCCGAACTAAAGGCGCGCACCGAACATTTCCGTGAGCGCCTGCGGGCGGGCGAAAGCCTGGATAAACTGTTGCCCGAAGCCTTCGCCACGGTGCGGGAGGCCAGTCAGCGCATCATGGGAATGCGCCATTTCGACGTTCAGCTGATCGGCGGGATCACACTGCACCGTGGGCGCATCTCCGAGATGAAAACCGGTGAGGGCAAGACCCTGGTGGCCACTCTCGCGGTCTATCTCAACGCGTTGCCCGCCCAGGGTGTCCATGTGGTCACCGTCAATGATTATCTGGCCAAGCGCGACGCGGACTGGATGCGCCCGCTCTATGAGTTCCTGGGTATGAATGTCGGCGTGATCTACTCCGGCCAGACCACGCAGCAAAAGCGCGAGGCCTATGCCTGCGATATCACCTATGGCACCAACAACGAATATGGTTTCGATTACCTGCGTGACAACATGGCCTTCTCGCTGGAGGACAAGGTCCAGCGCAAACTGCATTACGCGATCGTCGACGAGGTCGACTCGATCCTCATCGACGAGGCCCGCACGCCGCTGATCATTTCCGGTCCCGTCGAGGAGAATACCGAGCTCTACAAGGTTGTCGATCGTCTGGCCACGGAACTCAAGCAGTGCGAAGACGAGGAGGACCCGGCCAGTGGCGATTTCACCCTTGACGAAAAGCAAAAGCAGGTCGAGTTGACCGAGGAAGGTCACCATCAGGTAGAAGAGCTGATGCGCCGTCAAGGGCTGCTCAGTGAAGACGACTCGCTTTACGCGGCGCAGAATCTGGGTCTTCTACACCACATGCACTCCGCCCTGCGGGCGCGTCATCTGTTCCATCGCGATGTCGATTACATCGTCAACGGTGACGAAGTCGTCATCGTCGATGAGCACACCGGGCGCAGCATGCCGGGACGTCGCTGGTCCGAAGGGCTGCATCAGGCGGTGGAAGCCAAAGAGGGCGTGACGATCCAGCGCGAGAGCCAGACCTTGGCCTCGACCACCTTCCAGAACTATTTCCGTCTGTACGAAAAGCTTGCCGGGATGACCGGAACCGCGGATACCGAAGCCTTCGAGTTTCGGCAGATCTACGGTCTCGATGTGATGGTGATCCCCACCAATAAGCCGATCGTGCGTAAGGACTTCAACGATCTGGTCTATCTGTCCGCCGAGGAGAAGTTCGAGGCGATCATTGAAGACGTCAAGACTCAACGGGATGCCGGACGCCCGATCCTGGTGGGCACGGCGTCGATCGAGACCTCCGAGTTGCTGTCGGGGCTGATGAAGCAAGGCCAGATCCCTCATAACGTGCTCAATGCCAAGCAGCACCAGAGCGAAGCCGAGATCATCGCCCAGGCGGGGCGTCCGGGTGCCATTACCATTGCGACCAACATGGCCGGGCGCGGCACCGACATCGTATTGGGCGGCAACTGGGAGGCGGAGGTTGCCAAGCTCGACAACCCGACCCAGGAGCAGATCGAGGCGGCTCGCGTGGAATGGCAGGCACGCCACGACGCGGTACTCGAGGCCGGTGGCTTGCATGTGATCGGCTCCGAACGTCATGAGTCCCGGCGCATCGACAATCAGTTGCGTGGACGTTCCGGCCGTCAAGGCGATCCCGGGTCGACGCGCTTCTTCCTCTCCTTGGAAGACAATCTGATGCGCCTGTTCGGCTCTGATCGGGTTCAGCGCCTGATGCAGGCCCTTGGGCTCGAACGTGGCGAGGCGATCGAACATAAAATGGTCTCCAATGCGGTCGAGCGTGCCCAGAAGAAAGTCGAAGGACGCAACTTCGACATTCGCAAGCAGCTGCTCGAATACGATGACGTGGCCAACGACCAGCGCCGTGTCATCTATGAGCAGCGCGACGAAATCCTGGGGGCAGAGGATGTATCCGACAACGTTGCCGGTATTCGCGATGAGATGCTCGACAGCGCGATCAGTGAATTCGTGCCGCCACAAAGTCTGCCCGAACAGTGGGATCTGGAAGGACTGCAACAGCATCTGAAGACCGAGTTCAATCTCGATGTGCCGCTGACTCAGTGGGCGCAAGAGGACGAGCACTTTCACGAGGAACTGCTGCGCGAGCGTCTGCAAACCAGTCATCGCGACATCTATGCCGCCAAGATCGAGGCCATCGGCGAGGATTTGATGCGTCGCTTCGAGAAACAGGTCATGCTTCAGGTGCTCGATACTCGCTGGAAGGAGCACTTGCAGTCCATGGATCATCTGCGTCGCGGCATTCATCTACGCGGCTATGCGCAGAAGAATCCCAAGCAGGAATACAAGCGCGAAGCCTTCGAACTGTTCCAGTCGCTGCTCGGCAATATCAAGCACGATGTGACGCGTATTTTGAGTCATGTTCAGGTGCGGCGTCAGGAGGAGGTCGACGAGCTGGAGCGTCAGCGTCGTGAGACGCTGGAGCGTGAGAAGGCCTCGGCTCAACAGACTCGAGAGGATACCGCTCGGGAAGAGGCCGCCAGCGAGGTCGACCGGGGAGCCCAAGCCTCCCAGCAGGAACCGCAGCAGACCGTACGCCGCGAAGGGCCCAAGGTGGGTCGCAACGACCCCTGTCCCTGTGGTTCCGGCAAAAAATACAAGCAGTGTCACGGCAAACTGAATTGAACACCTTGGGTTAGAGGGAGAAAGTCGATGGCGGTAGGGCAGACAAGCTTTCCCGATATGCCGATAATCGAGGGCATACGACTGGGGTCGACCAAGGCAGGCATCAAGAAACCCGATCGCCGCGATCTCGTGGTCATCGAGGTGTCTGAAGGAGCCAGCGTTGTCGGCATGTTCACACGCAATGCCTTCTGTGCGGCACCGGTTCAGGTCGCCCGGGAGCACTTGGCAGAGCAAACGCCACGCTATTTGCTGATCAATACCGGTAATGCCAACGCCGGTACCGGTGAGCAAGGTCTGCGCGACGCTCGAGCTTGTTGCATGGCGTTCACGGATCTGACCCGGGTGGCGCATACCGCGGTGCTGCCGTTTTCGACCGGAGTGATCGGTGAGCCGTTACCCCTCGAGCCTATCTGTTTCGGGCTGCCGGATGCCCTGGCGAGCCTGGACGACGACAGCCTGGCCTGGCAGCAGGCGGCACAGGGCATCCTGACCACGGATACGCGGGAGAAGGGCGCCACGACAACCTGTGAGATCGAGGGTCAGACGGTCACCCTCAACGGTATCGCCAAGGGTTCGGGCATGATCAAGCCCGACATGGCTACCATGCTGGCATTCGTCGCCACGGATGCGACGATCGAACGATCGTTGCTCGAGTCGCTGCTGCGCGAAGGCGTTGCACGTTCCTTCAATTGCATCACCGTCGACAGCGATACCTCGACCAACGATGCCTGCATGCTCATTGCAACCGGTCGTGGCGCTACGGTGGCGAATGACGAGGCGATTGGCATTTTTCGCCAGGCGCTGGACGAGGTGTTGATCGACCTTGCCCAGCAGATCATTCGTGATGGCGAAGGGGCAACCAAGTTCGTTACCCTCGAAGTGAGCCAGGCGAACTCGCGTCAGGAAGCCCTGGACGTTGCCTTCACCGTGGCTCATTCACCGCTGGTCAAGACTGCGCTCTATGCCTCGGATGCCAACTGGGGGCGTATCCTGGCGGCGGTCGGGCGTGCGCCGGTGAACGACTTCGATGTCGATCGGATCACCATCGATCTCGACGACGTGCGGATTGTCGAGCAGGGCGGACGCGCCGCCGGTTATACCGAAGAGGCGGGTAGCGCCATCATGGCCCGGGAAGAGATCGTCATTCGCATCGCGCTGGGGCGCGGCGATGCCACAGCGACGGTATGGACCTCGGATCTTTCCCACGACTATGTGACGATCAATGCAGATTACCGAAGCTGAAGCCAGTCAGACGAGGACAGTGAGCAACATGATCAAGCGCAGGGTACATGTCGCGGCCGCCGCCATTTTTAGCGACGATGGCCGGGAAGTACTGTTGGCACGCCGGCCCTCCATCGTCGATCAGGGCGGTTTATGGGAGTTTCCCGGGGGTAAGCTTGCACCTTTCGAGACGGGGCTCGAGGCGCTCAAGCGTGAGTTGCACGAGGAACTTGGCATCACCATCAAGCGAGCCCAGCCCTTGATTCGTGTGCCTCACGAATACCCCGACAAGCACGTATTGCTTGATGTGTGGCAGGTGCATACCTTCGAGGGCGAGCCCTACGGTCGTGAAGGGCAAGCGGTGCGCTGGGTACGATTAGAAGATCTCTACAGCTATGCGTTCCCGGCAGCCAACCTGCCCATACTACGGGCGGTCATGCTGACGCCGGAGTACCTGATCACCGCCGAGGAAGACGACGAAGCGGTCTTTCATTCGCGTCTTGAGCGGGCGCTCAAGGAAGACGGGGCCCGCTTGGTGCAACTGCGCGCCAAGACACTGGATGAGCCGGCCTACCTCAAACGCGCTGAGGCGAGCCTGGCGCTGTGCCGGGAGTACGCTGCCCGGCTACTGCTCAATGGTGATCCGGAGTTGCTGGACAAGGTCGACGCGGATGGTGTGCACCTGACCAGCGAGCGTCTGATGAGCCTGGAGCGCCGTCCCATCGCCCAAGGCAAGTGGTTATGTGCCTCGACCCATGATCGTCTGCAACTCGAACAGGCCAATCGCATTGGCTGCGATTTCGTTACGCTGTCGCCGCTGCGGACCACTCCGACACACCCGGAAGCCGCACCACTGGGTTGGCACGACTTCCAGCAACTCGTCGAATACGCCGGCATGCCGGTCTATGCGCTCGGTGGCATGAGTCGCGAGGACGCCAATCGAGCGCGGGCGGTGGGAGCGCAGGGGATTGCGTCGATTCGGTGTTTCTGGAAATAGCACCGATCTCAAACCGTCAATGCACAAAGGCCATGCAATCGCATGGCCTTTGTGCATTCTGGGAACCGAATCACTGCTGCCCACCGCGTTCCAATCGGTCGATCAAGACATCCAGATCGGCTTCATCCATGGCGGGTTCACCGGCGATGCGGTGGGATTCATCCGCCCAGGCGCCCAGGTCGAGCAACCGGCAGCGCTTGGAGCAGAAAGGTCGATAGGGGTTGTTCGTCGTCCAGACTACCTTGGCGCGGCACTCGGGGCAGGCGACTTGCAGGGGTGGTTGCGTGGCATCGTCGTGCTTGTCGTCGAGAGTCATGAGCCTCTACCGTCGGGTGTGGATGTTGCCAGATCGCGATAGCGCACATCGAGCTGTGCTACCTGTCGAACCAGGGCGGCATGATCGTTTTGATTATCGATGACCTCATCCGCCTTTGCCAGTCGCTCATCGCGGGGCATCTGAGCACGAAGGATCGCTCGGACCTGGGCCTCGTCACTCTCATCTCGCGCCATGGTACGCGCGATCTGCACGCTTTCCGGCACGTCGACGACCAGACAACGATCGACCAATTCGTGCTGCCCCGACTCGAACAATAGGGGAGAGACCAGCAGATGGTAAGGGGAGCCGCTGGCACGCATGGCGTCGAGATACTCGAGCAGACGCTGACGAACGCGGGGATGGGTGACGGATTCCAGCCAGCGCCGCTCGGCTTCATCGGCAAAGACAATGGCACGCAGGGCGCGACGATTCAGCATACCCTTGGCATCGAGCACTTCGGGGCCGAAATGCTCAGCGATCTCCGCCAAGGCCGGCTCGCCGGGCATCACGATCTCCCGCGCGACATCGTCCGCATCCACCCAGGGAATGCCGTGAGCCTCGAATGCTCGGGCCACGGAGCTCTTGCCCGAGGCGATACCACCGGTGACGCCAACGGTCAGAGGGTGTTGATCATTGTTGCTCATCGGTTGGCGACGCTCCACCCTGATCAAGGGATTGAATTACCTCACTGACTTGAACCTCTAGCATGGGCAAACCCCTCCCAATGGTTTTCCAGACCACATCCAGGTCAATTTTAAAGTACCCGTGTGCCAAGGCATTACGTGCACCATAAGCGGCTTTAAGGGGGAACTCGGGGTTTGCGTAGAAAACTCAGGAAAGTGGCGCTGGATATTTCCCGCGGCTTCACCGATGAGCTCCAGATTGCGAATGACTGCATCCTGCTTCTCTTCGTTGACGAGGAACGCGGTGTGGTTGATCTCTACGAGATATCGTCGAATACGTTCGATAGCCTGCTGGATGTGTCCCAGGTAGTCTCTCAAAGCAAGTTCGTCCCGCTTGCTCATACTCTCCGCGCCTCATTCAGCACGTCCTTTTTCCACCTGTCCGGCAGCGACCCAGGGGGCAGTACATCTACCTCCACGCCAAGAAGTTCCATCAACTCGGCGCGCATGGCACCAATGTCAAAAAGAGAAGTGTCCTCGGTAATGTCGATGAGAATATCCAGATCGCTATCATCCGTGTCCTGTCCGTGAAGGACAGAGCCGAAGATGCGTGGATTCTTGGCATGATGCCGCTCGACAATCCGCCGGATGGCCTCTCGGTGCTGTTGGTATGCAATGGATGGCTTCATACGGATACCCGAATTTCGTCGCCTCAAGAGAAGTAGCGCATTGTCAGCCAAGCAGAGCGGCTTGGTACAACCCCATCAGATACCCGCCAAAGAGTAGCGTGATCCACCCGGCCATGGCCAGAAATGGACCGAAGGGAAGTGCTTGACCGCGCAATCGCGGAATCGCCACCTGCACGATGATACCTATCACCGCGCCCACCCCTGCGGAAAGAATCAGTAGCAGCGGCAGCATTTCCCATCCCGTCCAGGCGCCCAGTGCGGCCAAGAGTTTGAAATCCCCATAACCCATGCCTTCCTTGCCGGTGGCCAGCTTGAACAGCCAGTAGAAACACCACAGCACCAGATAGCCCGCAATCGCCCCGAGCACAGCGCTCTCCAATAGCCAGGGCTGGAACAGGAGCTGATAGAGCAGACCCAGCCACAATAGTGGCAGAGTCAGAATATCCGGCAGCAACTGAGTGCGCAGGTCGATCAATGCCAGGGTCAGCAGCAGCAGGCAGGCGGCGCCGAGCATCAGACTCGCCCCATTCAAGCCATCGATGATCACCACCGCCAGCATCAGTGCACCACTGGCCAATTCGATCAACGGGTATTGAAGGCTGATGGACTGACGGCAATAGGCGCAGTGCCCACGGCGCTTGAGATAGCCCAGCAGGGGAATATTGTCATGCCAGGCGATGGGTGTTGCGCAATTGGGGCAATGCGAACGGGGGGTGGTCAGGGTGATTCTGGGCAGCTCGGGATTGTCGATTTCCTCGGGGAGCGCCAGCGCCTCCCGGGCCTCGGCACGCCATTGCATCATCAGCATGCCCGGCAGTCGCGCCACCACCACATTGATGAAAGACCCGATCACCAGGCCGAGCGTGGCCGCCAGGGGCCACGCAATGATAGAAGGAAGGTCGCTGTACAAAATAACCTCTTAAATTGCGTTGCCCATTTCGAAGATCGGCAGATACATGGATACCACCAATCCACCCACCATCGTTCCCAACACCACGATGATAAAGGGCTCGAGCAACGAGGTCAGGGCATCGACCTTGTTATCGACGACCTCCTCATAAAAATCCGCCACCTTGTTGAGCATCGCATCCAGCGAGCCGGCTTCTTCACCGATGCTGACCATCTGGGTCGCCAGTACAGGAAACAGATTGGTACTGCGCATGGCAAAATTGAGCCGCTGACCGTTGGAAACATCCTCTTGGATCTGACGGATAGCGCGCTCGTACACCTTGCTGTCGACGGCGCCGGAAGCAGTATCCAGCGCTTCGACCAAGGGGACGCCGGCATTGAAGGTGGTCGCCAGAGTACGTGCAAAGCGCGCCACCGAGGATTTGTCGATGATATCGCCGAGAACCGGCAAACGTAGCATCAGTTGATGCATCTTGTAGGCAAACGCCTCGGAGCGCTGCATGGCCTGACGCATGCCCAGCACGAACAGCACTACCGCGCCCAGGGCGAAATACCAGTAGCTCTGAGCTGCCTCGGACAGCGAGATGGTCATGCGCGTCATCGCCGGCAGTTCGGCACCGAACCCGGAGAACAGCGTTTCGAACTGCGGTACCACCTTGATCAGCAGCAGGGCGGTGACACCGATGCCCACCCCGATCACCGCTACCGGGTAGTACATGGCCTTGCGCACTCGGGCCTTGAGGGATTCGATCTTCTCCTTGTAGGAGGCCACCCGTTCCAGCATACGATCCAGCGCGCCGGCCTGTTCACCGGCCTGAACCATATTGGTGAACAGTCGATCGAAATGGCGTGGATGCTTGCGCAGCGCTTCGGAAAAACTGGCGCCCGCAGCTACATCCTCGGCAAGACGCTGGACCAGGTTGCGCATCGCCGGGTTGCTCAAGCTCTCCGCCACCACGTTGAATGCCTGCAAAACCGGTACGCCGGCGCGAATCATGGTGGCCATCTGGCGCGCGAACAGCATCACGTCGCGAGGTTTGACGCGCCCCTTGCCGCCAAACAGGCTGCTCTTGCGCCGCACGTTCTTGATCAAGATGCCTTGTTTGGCGAGCTCCTGCTCCACCTCGCCTTTCTGGGCCGCGACCTGCTCCCCCTTGATCGATTTGCCTTGATTGTTCTTGCCGGTCCATTGCCAGCGATGAAGCTTGGGTTGTTCGTGTGGTTTGTAGCGCCGTGGCGCGCGTACGGTAGTAGCCATGATGATTTCCCTGTGTATGCGTATTTTTTTGTGTCGTTCTGGGTCGTGTAAAATCGCCCGAACATACATTTCTTTCATTACTGCTTAATCTTTCGTGACGCGGTTTATCTCCTCCAGACTGGTCGCGCCGTCCAACACCTTGAGTAGACCGCTTCGTCGCAGATCTGGATGGCCTTCCGCCCGGGCCTTGGCGTCGAGCTGCAATGAATTGCCTTGTTGCATGATCAATTGGCTCATCGCCTCACTGATCGGCACGACTTCGTAGATACCTACACGCCCTTTATAGCCTAGCGTACATTTATCGCACCCGACGGCCTGATAAATGGTTCCCTGGTCGATTTCTTCCTGGGTGCATCCTTCCTTGATCAGTACCTCGGCGGGTATGGACGCCGGCGTCTTGCATTCAGGGCAAAGCTTGCGCGCCAATCGCTGGGCGATGATCAGCGACACGGAGCTGGCGATGTTGAACGGCGCCACCCCCATGTTCTGCAATCGCGTCAGGGTCTCGGCGGCGGAGTTGGTGTGCAGGGTCGAAAGCACCAGGTGACCGGTCTGGGACGCCTTGACCGCAATTTCCGCGGTTTCCAGATCCCGGATCTCGCCCACCATGACCACATCCGGATCCTGACGCAGAAAGGCACGCAGGGCGCTGGCGAAATCCAGCCCGATCTTGGGCAGCACGTTGACCTGATTGACCCCGGCCACCTTGATCTCGACCGGATCTTCGGCGGTGGAAATATTGCGTTCCTCGGTATTCAGAATGTTCAAGCCGGTATATAGGCTTACGGTCTTGCCGCTACCGGTGGGGCCGGTGACCAGGATCATGCCTTGCGGTTGGGCCAAGGCACGTTCGTACATCGCCTTCTGCTCCGGGGTGAAGCCGAGCGCATCGATGCCCAGTCGGGCTGAGGCGGGGTCGAGAATACGCAGCACGATCTTCTCGCCATAGACCGTGGGTAGCGTGTTGACGCGGAAATCGATCGAACGGTTCTTGGCCAGTTTGAGCTTGATGGCACCATCCTGAGGCAAACGCCGTTCGGAAATATCCAGGCGCGCCATGACCTTGAGTCGTGCCGCAATACGAGTGCGCATGGTGAAAGGAGGGCGGACCACCTCATGCAGCACACCGTCGATGCGAAAGCGTACGCGGAAACTACTTTCATAGGACTCGACATGGATATCCGAGGCCCCCCGCTTGATCGCATCGAGCAGGATGCGATTGACGAACTTGACCACCGGCGCATCGTCTTCCGAGGCCGTAATGGCCGTATCGTCCTGGTCAGCGCCGTCGTCGTAATCCAGGTCATCGATGGCCTCGTCTCCGGCCAAGGCGTCCAGCACTGTGCCGGCATCGTTTTGCGCCAGGTAGTGTTCCAGAGTGGGGACGAGTTGATCGACACAAGCCAGCACTGCCTCGACATTCAACCCGATCGCGAACTGCAATTCGTCCAGCTGTGCAAGCGTTGAAGGGAAGGGCACCGCCACGGTCAGCCGGTGCTGGGTAAGCCGCAACGGCATGATGCGATGCTGGCGCAAGATCTTTTCCGGCATCTCCTTGGCCGGGGGCAGCGTGTCCCGGCTCAACGCTGCTAGATCGATCAACGGCAGCCCATATTCCCAGGCGGCGGCCGTGGTCGCGCTGCGTGGATCGAGTTTCGCATGCTCAATGAGGTATTCGAGCAGGCATGCATCATGTTCCGCGGATTCCTGCTCCGCTTTCTGGGCAGCCTCCTCGTCGAGCAGCCCTTCCATCACCAGCCGCCGCGACAACCCCTGCAGTCCTGTTTCCATTTGCGCCGCGGGTGCATTTGAAGCAGCAGGCAGGTTGGACGCCGAAGAGGGGTGGCGATCGGTAGCGGGTGAATGAGGCGAGGGTGGAAAAGCGGACATGGCACAGGGCTCTTGTTGGTGATGCATGTGTTCGTGACCGGTAATAGCAATGCAGCGATAGTGACGTCGAAAGTTCGGTGCGCTGCGCACCGGTTTGATGAAGGCGAATAGACGAACGCGGCGTTTTGTCAGTACTAGGGTCTATCGGCATTCCGGTGTCATGACCTTAGCGTTTTGAAACGACTGTTTTGTCAAGGAATGTAACAAGTGAAGAGGTGGGAGAGATGGCGGGAGGCACGTGCTATGAAAAGGGCCGTGAAAAAATCTTAAAGCTTAGAAAAGCGTCGCCGATAACAGGAGTGTGAACCCGCTGGGTTCGATCAATCGAAGAGCGCTGGTACGCCAGCAATAAAAGCAAGGGGAAGCGCAGACGTTTGTTCGGCGTTTTCCTCAAGTGTCGACACGGGGAATGAATATGAGCAAGACAATGAACAAGCAAGGCGGCTTTACGCTGATCGAACTGATGATCGTGGTCGCGATCATTGGCGTGCTGGCGGCGATCGCCATTCCGCAGTATCAGAATTATGTTGCTAAGTCGCAAGTTAGCCGAGTTATGTCTGAGACTGGGCAGCTTCGTACCTCAGTTGAAACCTGTATTCTGGAAGGCAGACTTGCGGCAACCGATTGTGATACCGGGGCGACCGCATCAAACCTGCTAGATGGTAATGCAGTGGCAATCACTTTTCCTTTAACAGCACAAGCAACAATAGTAGGAAATTTTGGTACTAATGCATCCGCCGCTATTGCGAGTAATCAGTTAACTTGGACGCGCTCTACAGATGGTTCTTGGTCATGTACCACGGATGTTGATTCTAAGTTCAGGCCTACTGGTTGTGCAGCAGCAGGTGGTGGTGCAGGTGGTGCAGGTGGTGCAGGTGGTGCAGGCTCATAAAAGAATTGAATAGATAACTTTAATTCTTCCCAGGCTGGCAAGGCCAGCCTGGGCTTTTCTTTTAAAAAACCAAACAGCACCTTAAACCACCCTCTATTCACCTTGCCCCCATCTTTATCTATCAGCTACCGTGAATATGATGCTTGACATCGAGCACGTATAAAGAAAATGAATTAAACGTAGAGGTACGCACATGGCCATTTTTTCCATCAACTACGACCTTCGTCTCCCTAAGGAGTACGCGGAATTCTACGATGCCCTGGAGGCCTATCCGCATATTCACGCGATGGATTCCTGCTGGCTGATCGAGGCTGACGCAGAAGCAGGTGAAATACGCGACGCGCTGATGCCGTACCTAGCGGGTGGTGATGCGCTGTTCGTCAATCGCGTCAGTGACGACTGGGCGGGGGCAGGAACACAGTGCGGCCAGTGGCTGGATCAGCGCGCCAAGCAGTATGCTTGATCATTGAAAGCGACCTTGTGGGGGCTCGCTTCAGCGAGCGATCTGATCTGGTCCATTGCCGTGATCTGGTCACCTTTGTCGCCGATCGCCTAGGCCACGATAGCCGTTACGCCATCGAGAGGTAGCAGTTACTTACTGTAATCCTTTAATGCGGATAATTTGGCATGATCCTCTATAGGGTATAAAATCATTCTAATCCGCTATAGAGGGTAGAAATGAAGATTACATCGCCGGACACGTTGGCGCAGTCGTTGAAAGAAGCCCGCAAGCACTGCGGGCTGACCCAGCAGGTTGCCGCCGAACAGGCGGGGATCAAGCAGGCGACGGTCTCTGGGTTCGAGAATTATCCAGAGAAAAGCCGTATCGAGACGCTCTTCAAGCTATTGGCTGCCCTCGACCTAGAACTGTATGTGGTCGAGCGAGATCAGGCCCATCACGACCAGGGCTGGGATCAGGAGTGGTAGCCGATGGCTAGCTTGAAGGTGGCGCTCAATGGCATCGAGGTTGGAGGACTTAGCCTTGAGCCTTCCGGCGCCATAATGTTCCGCTATCTTCCCGAGTGGGTGAATCGCCCCGGCGCGCGGGCAATCTCGCTGTCGTTGCCGCTTACGACATCAAATTATCGAGGGGAGGTCGTCTACAACTTCTTCGACAACCTCTTGCCTGATTCGGAGGCGGTTCGCGCCAGGATGCAGGCGAAGTTTCAGGTAGCAACTCGTCACCCCTTTGACCTTCTGGCCGCCATCGGCCGTGATTGTGTTGGCGCCATACAGCTATACCCGGAAGGAGGGACGATACCCGATGTGAATCGGGTAACCGCAAAACCGATGGATGACGATGCCATCGAGAGGCTGCTAAGGGGTTACCAGGATTTGCCACTTGGTATGAGCCGAGACAGTGATTTCAGAATCTCCTTGGCGGGTGCCCAGGAAAAGATGGCCTTGCTTTGGTATCGGGAAGGCTGGCATCGACCTCTATCAGCCACGCCAACCAGCCATATTTTCAAGCTGCCGATCGGCTTTCTAAGCCACAGCAACATCGATCTTCGCGAAAGCGGTGAAAACGAATGGCTGTGCCTGAAGATACTCCAGGCGTTTGGTCTTCCGGTTGCGCAAGCAGAGTTAGCCTGGTTTGGGAAACAGACAGTGTTGGTGGTGAAAAGATTCGACCGGCGCTGGTCTCGAGATGGTAGCTGGCTGATGCGCCTCCCTCAGGAAGATTTCTGCCAGGCGCTAGGAATTGCGCCAGCGCTAAAGTATGAAAGCGATGGTGGGCCAGGTATCAAGGCGGGCATGAACCTGCTGGTCGGATCTCAGCAGGCGCTGCAGGACCGAGATGCCTTCTTCAAGGCGCAGGTCATGTTCTGGTTACTGGCGGCTATTGATGGGCATGCCAAGAATTTCAGCCTATTCATTGAGCCTGGGTCGGCTTATAGGATGACTCCGCTCTATGACATCATCTCGGCCTACCCCCTCATGGCCAAGGGGAGCCTGCCCTCGGCAAGAGCCAAGATGGCGATGTCGCTCAAGGGGAAGAATCGCCACTATCGTTGGTCCCGTATCCAGCCCCGTCACTTCATCAGCACGGCTCAGGACATCGGGTTTTCTCGACAGCGAGCGATCGCCATCATCCAAGAAATACTCGACCAAGCCGACACGGCAATGCGCCAGGTGGAATCTCGCCTACCAGCTAGTTTCCCGGAAGCTGTCAGCGGTTCGATTATTGATGGGGTGGACCAACAGCTGAAGAGGTTGGGGGGGTGGATGGAGAGTGTTGCTTGTGGCTCAACGCCTTGAGGATATTAGCGCTATCCAACCCACCCCCATAGCGCCTCTCAATAAAGCGCCTGCTCCTCGGTCACCACTTCCTTCAAAACATCCAGATACAACTTGTCCGCCTCGGAGTGCTCGCTCGGGTCTTCCGGGATGTGCGTGCTGGTGGTATCTGAAATCTCATTGGCGATCCTTGCCAACAACTCCTGCTCACTGACATAGCCGTTCTCGCCCCGCTCGCGGTAGGCACGTCGTGCGATCTCAAGCGACTGTTCGAGAATCTGTGGGTCCTGCAGCAGCTTCTTGATGAAGTGCCGCAGTTCGTTGATCACACGCACTTTCTGCATTTCGGAACTGGCCATGGTGGGTCTCTCCCGCGGCTGGATGATCTGTCATGACGATAGCATGCCAGGGTCTTGGTCGTCAGTCGCCGTTCTACTGCGACAATCTGACGCAGCAGGGTATCGATGCGCCCGAAATCAAAAAACTACTGCTTTCAGTTCACTTCAATGACACAAATAGTGCGAAAAAGCATTCTTGTTTCGCCTCTCATGTCGCGTAGAATTTGATAATACTTTTTACTCCATAAAAATAGTGATCTGCCTAGTTAAAGCAGAAAACGCTAATGCTTTGCATGCTCCCTTACCTGACAACTCAAGCAACGCCTCAGACGTTGCCCGCGCTGGCCGGCCCGGCGCAAACGAGGAACTGAATTGATGCGGGTGTTTCCTTTCTCTACAAGCCGTCCCTGGTGCGATATCGCACGTCCCAAGCCATTTCTGTCTAGATTCGTCTTCTCTCTTGTCATCGTGTCTCCATTTATCATGCAAGCGCATGCCCAGGCCCAAGCTCACTCGGGTGTGGATACCCTTAAGGGTGCCGTGCAACGGGCGGTCACGGAAAACCCGGAGGTACGCGCCAGCTGGAACGATTTCCAAGCGGCCATGGACCAAGTGGACGTGGCCCGGGGCGGGTATTATCCCAGCGTCGATATCAGCGCCGGTGTCGGGCGTGAATATCGCGACAACGACGGTCGCGGCAGCTATAGCTCGAATTTCAGCGAGATCACCCTGACCCAGATGCTATGGGATGGTTTCGATACCGCCAGCGAGGTCAAGCGGCTCGATCGCGCCAAGCTGGCCAGCTACTACGAGCTGATGCGCACCAGTAACGAGGTCGCGCTGAACGTTGCGCGGGCTTATCAGGATGTGCGGCGCTATCGCGAACTGGTGCGCCTGGCCAAGGACAACTATGCCAAGCACCTCAGGGTATACGATCAGATCGAGCAGCGAGTCACCTCCGGCGCTGGACGTCGCGTCGATCTCGAGCAGATCAGTGGCCGCCTGGCACTGGCGGAATCGAACCTCTTGACCGAGGCCTCCAATCTTCATGACGTCAGTGCGCGCTTTCAGCGCCTGGTGGGCACGCTCCCGCCGGATGCGCTGGCGCCGATGCCGGATCTCGATGAGCGCCTGCCGCCGTCGGTAAGTGCGGCGGTGCAGGCTGCCTTCGAAGGGAATCCTGGCTTTCATGCGGCAATCGAAAATATCGAGGCCTCCCGCGCCGAGGCTCGGGGCACCCGCTCCGGGTTTCATCCGCAGATCGATTTCCGCGCCCGCACCGGCACCAACAACGAAGACGGGATCAATGGGCGCTACGACGAAGGTGCGGTCGAGATCGTCGCGAGCATGAATCTCTATCGTGGTGGTTCCGATCTGGCTTCCTATCGACGCGCTGGCGACCTGGTCAATCGTGCCAAGGATCTGCGCGACAAGGAATGCGTCGATCTGCGCCAGACCACCACCATCGCCTATAACGATGCCCGGCGTATCACCGAGCAGCTCAACTATCTCAACCAGCATCGCTTGTCGATCGATCGGGTGCGGGGCGCCTATCAACAACAGTTCGATATTGGCCAGCGCAGCCTGCTCGATGTGCTCGATTCCGAGAACGAATATTTTCAGGCCAGCCGTGCCTACATCAATGCCGGCTACGATCTGGAATTGGCCCGTGCTCGTACCCTGGCGGCCATGGGGGAGTTGTTGCCGACATTGGACGTTTCGCGTCGCGGCGTTCCCTCCCTTGCCGAGCTGGGTAGCGATGGCGTCGCAATCGACGCCGAGTCGATCTGTCCGATGCAGGCGCCTTCGAGCTACAGCCTGGAAGCGTTGACCTCGGACCTGAGAACCTCGAATAAACCTCGGCCAGCCTCCAAATGGCCCTCTGGTGTCAGCGACCAACGCGTTGGTGACTAGAGGGTTGGTGGAAGGACTCCTGGTAACCAGAGGTTTGGTAGATAGGGTCTTATTGGATAGGGGCGGCATATGACTAGCCAGTTCACACTGGACGCCAGCCCGGTACAGGGTGGCGACTTGCTCGAATGCCTGCGGGTGATCGCGAGAGTTCATGATCGAGAAATGACACGGGAGGCGGCGCTGGCCGGTTTGCCGCTGGAAAAAGGTGAGCTGACACCGAGCATATTCCCACGTGCCGCTGCACGCGCGGGGCTGACGGCGCGTCAGACTCGTTGCTCTCTCGCGCGGCTCAATCCGCAGCTGTTCCCCGTCATTCTGTTATTAGAGCCCGGGCGTGCCTGCGTGCTGCTTAGTCTCGATGTGGCGCAAGGCCAGGCGCGGGTCGCCTATCCGGAGCTTGGCGAGGCGGCGGTCGAGCTGCCCCTGGATGAATTGCAGTCGCGCTACAGCGGTCGCGCCATCTATGCACGCCCGCGCTTTCGTTATGATGCGCGGAGCCCGGAAATCGCACAGCCGAGACAGCGCCACTGGTTCTGGGGCGTCATTCTCGAGAACCGTCGACTCTACCGTGACGTGCTGATCGCCTCGATCGTGATCAATCTGTTCGCCATCGCCATGCCGCTGTTCGTGATGAACGTCTATGACCGGGTGGTGCCGAACCAGGCCACGGAAACGCTATGGGCACTCTCGATAGGTATCTTCCTGGTGCTGTGTTTCGATCTGGCACTGCGCCTGACCCGCAATGCGTTCGTCGATCTGGCCGCCAGCCGCGCCGATGTCAAACTCTCCTCACGTTTGATGCAGCGCGTGCTGGGCATGCGTATGGAGGCACGGCCCGCGTCTACCGGTTCTTTCGCTTCCACCCTGCAGTCCTTCGAGTCGGTGCGCGGGTTCATTGGCTCGGCGACGGTGGTGAGTCTGGTGGATTTACCCTTTGTGCTGCTGTTCGCCGCGATCATCGCGATCATCTCGCCATATCTCGTGATTCCGATCGTGGTCGGCATCGTTGTCGTCTTGCTCTACGCTCTGGCGGCTCAGAGCAAGATGCACGAGCTTTCCGAAACCACCTGGCGGGTCGGGGCGCAACGCAACGCAACCCTGGTCGAGAGCCTCGCCAATCTAGAAGCCGTCAAGACGCTGCGGGGCGAAGGCCGGATTCAGGGCGTGTGGGAAAAGACTACGGCATTTCTGTCGCGCACCTCGGCGCAGATGCGGCTGCTCGGTACCTCGGTGGGGAGCGTCGCCCAGTGGACTCAGCAGACCGTGGCGGTGGCCATCATCGTCATCGGTGTTTACCTGATCATTGAAGGCGATCTGAGCCAGGGCGGGTTGATCGCTGCTTACCTGCTGTCTTCCCGCGCCATGGCGCCGGTCAGTCAGGCGGCGGCCTTGATGGCCCAGTATCACAATGCGTCCACGGCGTTGTCCTCGCTCAATGAGGTGATGAAGAAACCGGAGGAGCGCACGGAAGGGCGTCAATACGTCAGCCGCGCACAAGTGAGTGGTCATCTCGAGTTGCGCGGGGTGACGCTGCGTTATCCGAACGAGGAACGGGACGCACTGCGTGATGTGTCGCTGAAGATTCGCGCCGGCGAGAAGGTGGCAGTACTGGGCCGCATGGGGTCCGGCAAATCGACACTCAACAAGCTGCTGCAAGGGCTTTATCAACCCACTGCGGGGGCGGTGATGGTCGATGGTGTCGATATTCGCCAGCTCGATCCCATCGAGCTGCGCCGGCATATCGGCTACGTGCCTCAGGATGTCAGCCTGTTCTATGGCTCGCTACGCGACAACATCGTGGCTGCCGGCGGTAGCGACGGTATCGATGACGACGCCCTGCTACGTGCCATACGTATCGGGGGCATCGAGTCCATGGTCAGCGCTCATCCACAAGGGGTTGAGTTGCCCGTGGGTGAGCGCGGCGAATTACTCTCCGGCGGGCAACGCCAGAGCGTAGCGATTGCCCGGGCGTTGGTGAACGACCCGCAAATCCTGCTGCTCGATGAGCCCACCAGTGCCATGGATCATGCCGGCGAAGAAGCCTTCAAGCGCAAGTTGGCGGTTTACGCAAAATCCAAGACATTGATCGTCATGACCCATCGTAGCGCCTTGTTGACACTGATGGATCGCATCGTGGTGATGGATGGCGGCAGAGTCGTCGCCGACGGGCCCAGGGATGAGATCATCGAAGCGCTACGCAGTGGCAAGATCGGGAGGGCCAGTCAATGAGCGTCTCCCTGGTTCCCGATAGCAAAAAATCCACCGACGAGAAGAAGAGCGCCGAACAGCGCGGTTTCGAATCCTTGGGTCGTGTATCCCAAAGCGGCGGCAAGGCGTTTCGTCCATTGATCGACCGGCTATTCGCGCGCTGGGTGTCGTCGGCACATCTCGAGCGCGACTGGGCCAGCGATGCGGACTGGGCGCGCATGCAGCAGGATCCGATGCGTGCCCGGGGGTTGCTCTATCTGGTGGTGATCGCCCTGGCGGGGCTGATCGCCTGGGCCGCCCTTGCGGAGGTGGACGAAGTGACCAAGGGGACCGGACGGGTGATTCCCTCCTCGAAGCTCAAGGTCATTCAGTCCTTCGATGGTGGCGTGGTCGAGGAACTGGCCGTCGAGGAAGGGCAGATGGTCGAAAAAGGTCAACTGCTGATGCGAATCGATCCCACTCGCTTCGTGTCCTCGTTTCGTGAAGGCATAGCCAAGTCCCTGGCGTTGCAAGCCAAGGCGGAGCGGTTGCGGGCGCTTTCCAACGATCAGCCCTTCGTGCCGACGCCGGAGTTGCTTGAACAAGCACCGACCCTGGCCGCTCAGGAACGCAGGCTGTACGAGACCAGCCTGCAGGCGCTACAGGAAGCTCAATCGATCGCCCGAGAACAGCTGAATCAGCGCCGTGAGGAACTCAAGGAAGCGGAAGCGCGCTTCAACCAGGCTTCTCGGGCGCTGAATCTGGCTTCGCGAGAGCTGAGCCTGACGCGACCACTGCTCAAGTCCGGGGCGGTGTCCGAGGTGGAGGTATTGCGTCTGGAGCGGGAGGTATCCAACGCCCGTGGCGAACGTAACCAAGCCAGTGCTCAAGTGGCCAGACTCAAGGCGGCAATCGAGGAGGCCCAGGGCAAGGTACGCGAGGTGACGCTGGAAATGCAGAACAAGTGGCGTGCCGAGCTTTCCGAAACGCTGGGGCAACTGGCGGCGCTGGATGAGAGCAACGTTGGCCTGGAGAACAAGGTCTCCATGGCCGAGATTCGCTCCCCGGTGGCGGGTACCGTGCAGCGCTTGAATGTCACAACCCTGGGTGGTGTCGTGCAACCTGGTCAGGACGTGGTGGAAATCGTACCCAGCGACGATCAATTGTTGGTCGAGGCACGCATTGCGCCACAGGACATCGCCTTTCTACGCCCCGGACAGCCGGCTTTCGTCAAGTTTACCGCCTATGACTTCGCAATCTATGGCGGCATGCAGGCAACCCTTGAACACATCAGCGCCGACACCATCACCGACGACGAGGGTAATACCTTTTATCTGGTGCGGGTGCGCACCGAGGACACGGCGTTGGGCGAAGACTTGACGATTATCCCGGGAATGACCGCGCAGGTAGATATTCGTACTGGCAAGCGCACGATACTCGATTACCTGCTCAAACCTATTTTACGCATCAAGGGCAACGCGTTGACCGAACGGTGACGCAGCCGAGACTTATATAAAAACGCCAGTGGCTGATTCGACATCACTGGCATAACGATTCAATCCGCTCGCAGGGAGCTGATTCATGGCTACTTCTATCGCAACCGTACTCGCTATAACCGGCCAGGCCTGGGCCCGGGATACTCAGGGTAATCTGCGTGTCCTGAAGCCCGGTGAAGTATTGCTTGAAGGTGAAGAGGTACTGACCTCCGATAATGGAAGGGCCCAACTCGAACTCGCCAACGCGAAACCGATCATGGTCGGTCCTAATGACAGCGCCTTCATGCTGGCGGACATGAGTACCGATGGGGCGAGAGAAGCCATCGAATCGAATGACAACATCGAAGCGCTACTATCGGCGCTGGAGCAAGGCGAGGAAGACCTGCTCGAGGTGTTGCCGGCCCCGACCGCCGGTTTTGGGCCAGGTGGCATACGAAGTGGCCACTCATTCGTTCGTCTTGAGCGCATCAACCAGGATCTAGAGTCGTTGAGCCTCGATACGTCAGCTGCGCAGTTGGAGCCGCTTGAACCGCCCCGCGGGCGTGCAGGCAACGGTTTCGACGATCAAACGATCGCTGATGATCTTGCCCTGGCCAACGACACGCAAGTCGGCGTTAATGATTCAGAGGGCAGTGATTCTTCCGGCGGGACGGTTGCCGGCAATAGTGCGCCGCGCGCGGTAAGTGACGCAATGATCGGTCAAGAGGACTCCCGGCTCACCGGTAATGTGCTGACCAACGATAGCGACGTCGATGCTGATAGCAATCTGTCGGTTAACGAGTTCATCGTCGACGGCACCGCCTACCAAGCCGGCGACACTGCTGAACTCGACGGCATCGGCTCGCTCAGTATCGCTGGCGATGGCAGCTACACCTTCACGCCGCTCGAGAACTGGAACGGCCAGGTGCCGGAGGTGAGCTACACCGTGACCGATGGGGAGCTGTCTGACAGCGCAACGCTCGATTTGACGGTCGTTCCAACCAATGACGCCCCCATCGCTCAAGTCGATAGCGCTACCGGGGATGAAGACACCACTATCACTGGCAATGTGTTGACTAACGACAGCGACTTGGATAATGAGTCGCTCAACGTCAGCAACTTCCAGATCAATGGCAATAACTATGAAGCCGGTCAGACCGCCCAGCTCGACGGTATCGGCTCGTTCAGCATCGCCAGCGACGGCAGCTACACCTTCACGCCCGATGCAAACTGGAACGGTCAGGTCCCGGCGGTGAGCTACACCGTCACCGATGGGGAACTGACGGATACTGCTGAATTACAGCTGACCGTATCAGCAGTGAATGATGCGCCGGTGGCCGAGGATGACGCTGCGACTGGATCAGAAGATGCTGCGCTGACTGGCAATGTGCTGGCCAACGACAGTGACATCGAAGGCGATACACTCGCGGTCAGCAGTTTCACTATCGATGACACAATCTACCAAGCCGGCGAGACCGCCGAGCTTAACGGCATCGGATCGCTAACCGTTGGTAGCGATGGCAGCTACACCTTCACGCCGATCGAGAATTGGAATGGCCAGGTCCCGCCGGTGAGCTATACCGTCACCGACGGTGAGCTGACGGATACTGCCAAGCTCAATCTGGCCGTGTTAGCGGTCAACGATGCGCCGGTGGCCGAGGATGACGCTGCGACTGGATCAGAAGATACCCAACTCACCGGCAACGTACTGGCCAACGACAATGACGTCGATGCTGATAGCAATCTGTCGGTTAACGAGTTCATCGTCGACGGCACCGCCTACCAAGCCGGCGAGACCGCCCAGCTCGACGGTATCGGCTCGCTCAGCATTGGCAGCAACGGTAGCTACACTTTCACGCCGGTCGAGAATTGGAATGACCAGGTGCCGGCGGTGAGTTACACCGTCACCGATGGTGAACTGACAGATACCGCAGAGCTCAATCTGGCCGTATCCGCGGTGAATGACGCGCCAATCGCCGAAGGCGATAGCGTTACTGGTGACGAAGACACTGTGGTCACTGGCAACGTGCTGGCCAACGATCGCGATGTTGACGCTGATAGCAATTTGTCGGTTAACGAGTTCACCGTCGACAGCACCGCCTACCAAGCCGGCGAGACCGCCCAGCTCGACGGTATCGGCTCGCTCAGCATTGGCAGCAACGGTAGCTACACTTTCACGCCGATCGAGAATTGGAATGGCCAGGTCCCGCCGGTCAGCTATACCGTGACCGACGGCGAACTGACGGATACTGCCAAGCTCAATCTGGCCGTGTTAGCGGTCAACGATGCGCCGGTGGCCGAGGATGACGCTGCGACTGGATCAGAAGATACCCAACTCACCGGCAACGTACTGGCCAACGACAATGACGTCGACGCTGATAGCAATCTGTCCATCAGCGGCTTCACCGTCAATGGCGCGACGTATCAGTCAGGCGAAATCGCCCAGCTCGATGGTGTCGGCTCGCTCAGCATCGCCAGCGACGGTAGCTATACCTTCACGCCGATCGAGAATTGGAATGGCCAGGTCCCAGCGGTGAGTTATACCGTGACCGACGGCGAACTGACGGATACCGCCAAGCTCAATCTGGCCGTGTTAGCGGTCAACGATGCGCCGGTGGCCGAGGATGACGCTGCGACTGGATCAGAAGATACCCAACTCACCGGCAACGTACTGGCCAACGACAATGACGT